>DATJMX010000034.1 GCA_035508495.1 Candidatus Binataceae bacterium | reverse complement strand
ATCATTACTGGGGCGCGCAGACCCAACGCTCGTTGCATCACTTCAACATCGGGCCCGACCGCATGGCGCGCTCGATGGTCCGCGCCTTTGGCTTGCTCAAGAAGGCCGCCGCCCAGGTCAACCAGGATCTAGGCAAGCTTGCCGCCGACAAGGCGCGGCTGATCGTGCAGGCGGCCGACGAGGTCGCCTCGGGCAAGCTCGACGTCGAGTTTCCATTGCGCGTCTGGCAGACCGGCAGCGGCACCCAGACCAACATGAACGCCAACGAGGTCATCTCGAATCGCGCGATCGAGCTCGCGGGCGGCGTGCTCGGCAGCAAGAAGCCCGTACATCCCAACGACGACGTCAATATGTCGCAGTCCTCCAACGATACCTTCCCGACCGCGATGCATGTCGCCGCGGCCGAGGAGATCAATCAAAAGCTGCTGCCGGCGCTGAAGCGGATGCGCGACGCGCTCGCGAAGAAAGGCGCCGAGTTCGCCAATATCGTCAAGATCGGCCGCACTCATCTGATGGACGCTGTGCCGCTAACTCTTGGTCAGGAATTCTCCGGCTACGTCGCGCAGATCGACGCCGATATCAGGCGCATCGAGTCTGTCCTCCCGGATATTTACGAACTTGCGATCGGCGGCACCGCAGTCGGCACCGGCCTCAATACGCATCCCGAGTTCGCCGACCGCGTCTCAGCGAAGATCGCGCTCTACACCGGACTGCCGTTCAAGTCCGCGCCCAACAAGTTCGCCGCCCTCGCCGCCCACGACGCGCTCGTGATGGGCTCGGGCGCGCTCAAGACTCTGGCCTGCTCGTTGATGAAAATCGCCAACGACGTGCGATGGATGGGCTCGGGGCCGCGCTCCGGCCTCGGCGAGCTGATCCTGCCCGAGAACGAGCCGGGCTCGTCGATCATGCCGGGCAAAGTGAATCCGACGCAGAGCGAAGCGATGACGATGGTCTGCATCCAGGTGATCGGCAACGACACCGCGATCACCGCCGCGGGCTCGCAGGGCAACTTCGAGCTCAACGTCTTCAAGCCGCTCATCATCCACAACTTCCTGCACTCGGTAGTGCTGCTCGGACATTCATGCGATTCTTTCCGCAAGTATTGTGTGGATGGCATCGAACCCAATCGCGAGCAGATCACGCGCTACGTCGACAATTCTCTCATGCTCGTAACCGCGCTCAGTCCCCATATCGGCTACGATAAGGCCGCCGCCGTCGCCAAGAAGGCGCATCACGAGGGCACCACGCTGCGCGAGGCGGCGCTCGCGCTCGGCTATCTCAGCGGCGAGGACTTTGATCGGATGGTCCGGCCTGACAAGATGTTGAGCCCAGGTGAATGAGCAACGATGAGACGGGCGGGGTGGTGGCGAACGCTGGCAGCGGCAGCCGCGATGCTGCTGATCTGCCTGGTGTCTGCGTATGGCGCCGAAAGTCCGGGAGCGGCCGAGCCCGAGCCGCCCGCGCGCAATCCGATCCTCGCGCCGCCTCTGGTGCTCGGCCAGAACATCGACGTCGGCGTCGGCCTCCATATTCTCAACATCTCTTCGATCGACGAGGTCAACGAGCAGTATTCAGTTGACGGCTACCTGCTGCTGCGGTGGAAGGACCCGCGGCTCGCGTTCACTCCCGATCCTCAGCACCCCGGGCGCCTCTATCATCCCGGTGAAATCTGGACCCCGCGCCTCGAGATCATAAACGCCGCCGGTGCGCGGCAGGTTTACGATGCGATCGCTCTCGTCAGGCCCGACGGCAGCGTCAACTACGCAGAGCGCTTCCGCGTGCTGCTGTCGGCCCGCTTCCGGCTGCATCGCTTCCCATTCGATTCACAGCTCCTGCCGATAATCATCCATCCATTCCTCGGCTCGGGCCGCTTCATCACGCTGAGCCTCAACGACCATCACCTATGGACGGCGAGCGAGTTCAACGCCTACAGCTCGCTCGCGCAGTGGCAGCTCCAGGTCGTCGAGCCGGAGGTGCACGCCGCGAAAGGCTATGATGGATCGCCGATCAGCGAAGTCGAATTCCAGATCGGTGTGAAGCGCAAGTCGAGCTTCTATATCTGGAAGGTCTTCGTGCCTCTGCTCCTGATGGTAATGCTGTCGTGGGCGGTCTTCTGGGTTGAGGCGCGCGACCTGTCAACCCAGGTGACGGTGGCGGTCACGACCATCCTGACCGTGATCGCCTTCGCATTCGCGATCTCGGCAACGATGCCGCGCGTGCCGTATCTCACGTACATCGATGCGTTCTTCCTGCAATGCTACGTATTCGTGTTCCTCGCGATGGGCGAGCTGATGATGGTGCACGTGACGCATCGCTCAGACCGCCGCCGCGACCTGGGCATCCGCCTGCGCGCCATCTCGCGCATCGTAATCCCCGTCGCCTTCCTCCTGAGCAACATACTGATCGCGGTGCACTTCCTGGGCTAAGTCGTTAGCGGAAAAATATTCACGGTCGGTACTTTCGGAAGATCGCCCCTGCGAGTTGATCGCTCAACTATCGGTTGGCACGGCGGCTGCTCTCATTGCGATGTCTCGAAGACGCACGGAGAGAGCCGACTCATGAAAAGCATCCTCATGGCTGGTGCCGCGATTCTCCTGCTTGGCCTCGCCGGCCTTGCGATCCCGGTTTTCACCACCAATCAGACCAAGGAAGTCGCCAAGCTCGGCGACGTTCACGTCGAGGCCAACGAAACTCAGCAGCACGTGATCCCGCCGCTGGTAGCAGAAGGCGCCATCGCGGTCGGTATTGTCCTACTGGTCGTCGGCGCCGTGAAGCGCTGATTGCGGAATCGGCAGGCAGCATCGTGAGCGCGGTCTCGTTGATCGGGCGTTGTTCTGAAAAAATGCGGTGGGGCGGGCGTCGCTGCCCGCCTCGTGTCTTTGTGGCCTTGGTGGCGAGTCTTTTTCTGAAGAACATTACATCCGCAACACACCGAAATTCGCTGACGGCGCGATCGGCGCATTCAACGATGCCGCGATCCCCAGCGCGAGCGCGGCGCGCGTCTCGATGGGATCGATCACGCCGTCGTCCCACAACCGCGCGCTCGAATAATAACAGCTCGATTCCTCTTCGTACTTGTTGAGCGTCGGGCGCACGAACTCTTTCTGCTCCGCATCGGGCATCGCCTTACCTTCGCGCTTCAGTTGGTCGAGCTTGACCGTAAGCAGCACGTTGGCGGCCTGCTCCCCGCCCATCACGGAGATTCGCGAATTCGGCCACATGAAGAGCAGCCGCGGCGAGTACGCCCGCCCGCACATCCCGTAATTTCCCGCGCCGTTCGACGCGCCGATGATCACGGTGAACTTCGGCACCTGCGCATTCGCAACTGCGTTCACCATCTTGGCTCCATCCTTGGCGATACCGCCCTGCTCGTAACGCTTGCCGACGATGAACCCGGTGATGTTCTGTAGAAAAATGAGCGGGATTCGCCGCGCGCAGCAGAGCTCGATGAAGTGCGTCGCCTTCAGCGCCGACTCGCTGAACAGCACGCCGGCGTTGGCGATGATGCCGACTTCGTAGCCGAAGATTCGCGCGAAGCCGGTGATGAGCGTGGTGCCGTAGCGCGGCTTGAACTCGTGCATCCGCGAGCCATCGACGATACGCGCGATCACTTCGCGCACGTCGTAAGGCTTGCGCGTGTCAGTCGGGATGATCCCGTAAAGCTCCGCAGGATCGTATTGAGGATCTTCGGGCGCATCGGGCTGGAACTCATCCCGCACCGTGCGAGTCCCGAGATTTTCGAAAATCGAGCGCGCGATTTCGAGCGCATGCTCATCATCGTCGGCGAGATGATCGCTCACGCCCGAGAGCCGCGTATGCACATCACCGCCGCCCAGCTCCTCGGCAGTGACCTCTTCTCCCGTCGCCGCGCGCACCAGAGGCGGACCGGCAAGAAAAATGGTGCCCTGGTTGCGCACTATTATGCTCTCGTCGCACATCGCGGGAACATACGCGCCGCCCGCGGTGCACGAGCCCATCACGGCTGCGACCTGTGCAATGCCCATCGCGGACATCCGCGCCTGGTTGTAGAAAATTCGTCCAAAGTGCTCGCGGTCAGGGAAAACATCAGCCTGCAGCGGCAGGAAGGCGCCTCCCGAATCGACCAGGTAGATGCACGGCAGATGATTCTGCATCGCGATTTCCTGCGCGCGCAGATGCTTCTTCACCGTGATCGGATAATACGTGCCGCCTTTCACGGTTGCGTCGTTGGCGACGATAACGGCCTCGCGTCCCTGGATTCGCCCGATGCCAGTAACGATTCCGGCACCCGGCGCCTCGCCATCGTACATGCCGTGCGCCGCGAGCATCGAAAGCTCGAGGAACGGACTCGACGGATCGAGCAGCCGCTTCACGCGATCGCGTGCGAGCAGCTTGCCGCGCTCGAGATGCCGCTGGCGCGCATTCTCCGGGCCACCGAGGCGAATTCGCTCGATCTCGGAACGAAGCTGAGTCACGCGCTCAAGCATCGCCGCCCGATTCTGTTTGAACTCGTCGGAAGAAGTGCTGATTCGAGATTCGATTCGATCCATCAGAAACTACCCATAAGAAAATGCACTCTCCTCATTTTCTGAATCCTTCTCCTTAACCAGGAGAGGGGACGGAGAGCAGCCCTGCTGCGCGGACTTTGCGCTCGGAGTAGATATAACCCATCGCCGATGCGATGCGTATGCACTCGCGCCGGCCACGAAATTTTATGCGCGACCGCGATCTGAAAGCCTTCGAGTACGACAAGGTGCTCGCGCTCGTCACCGAGTTTGCGGCCTCTGAGCCGGGGCGGGAGACGCTCGCGGCGTTGCGCCCGGCGTCGCATCCCGACGAAGTGCGCGAGCGCCTGCGCGCGACGGCCGAGATGGTCGAGCTGCGCGAGCATTCGGGCTCGGTGCCGATCGGAGAGTTCAGCGACCAGCGCGCGCTGCTGCTCGCGGCCTCGCGCGTCGGCGCGATTCTCGACGGCGTCTCTCTCGTGCAGGTGCGCGAGTTCGTCGTGACTGCCCGCACCGCGGCCGGCTTCCTGCGCTCGCGCGTCGAGCGCTTTCCGCATGTCGCCGCGTTCACGCAAAACCTGCTCGCGCCCAAGGAGCTGGCCGATGCGCTCCTGCGCGCGCTCGGCGACGACGGCTCGTTGCTCGATGATGCGAGCCCGGAGCTGAAACGCTTGCGCACGCGCCTGCGCGACGAGCGCGCCGATCTCGAGGCGCGCCTGATGCGCTCGCTCAGCTCGTCGGGTATGGAACCCTTCGTCTCCGATACTCTCGTCACGCTGCGCAATCGCCGCTTCGTGCTGCCGCTCAAACTCAACTACTCCGAGCGCCTCGAAGGAATCGTGCAGGACCGCAGCGTGTCGGGCGAGACGCTGTTCGTCGAACCGATGTGGGCAGTAGAGCTCAACAACCGTCTGATGATGCTGGAGCGCGAGGTCGAGGCCGAGGAGACGCGCATCCTGGCGCAGCTCACCGCGATGGTCGGCGGCTATGCCGAGGAGCTCGGGCTCACCTTCAACGCGCTGGTTGCGCTCGACGCGCTCAACGCGCGCGCCAAGTTCGCGCAGCGCTACAGTGGTATCGAGCCCGCGATCGTAGGGGACGGAATCGAGTTCATCGCCGCGCGCCATCCGCTGCTCACAACCAGTGGACGCGAAGTCGTGCCGATCGACGTCAGGATCGCGCCGGGGCAGCGCGGCCTCGTGATTTCGGGACCCAACACCGGCGGCAAGACCGTCGCGCTCAAGACGCTGGGGCTCTTCTCGCTGATGGCGCAGGCAGGGCTTCTGATTCCCGCCCAGACCGGCAGCAAGGCGATGGTGTTTCGCAGCGTGTTCGCCGATATCGGCGACGAACAATCGATTGCGGCAAACCTCTCGAGTTTCTCGGGCCACATCGCCAACCTGTCGGAGATCCTGCGCCTGCTCGAAGAGCCCGCGCTGGTGATTCTCGACGAGCCCGGCGCGGGCACCGATCCGGCCGAGGGCTCCGCGCTCGCAATCGGGCTCATGAATCATCTCGGCGCGCGCCGATGCCTGGTCGCGATCGCAACGCATTCGACGGCGGTGAAGCTGCATGCCTATTCGCGCGCCGGTTTCGACGCGGCCGCGGTCGATTTCGATCCCGAGCATCTGGCGCCGCTCTATCGATTGAAGCCGCACACAATCGGCCAGAGCTATGGAATCGCGGTCGCGCGCCGGCTCGGATTGCCGGCCGCGGTAATCCAGGCGGCGCAGGACGCAATGGGCGAAGGCAGCGCCGAGTTGTCCGAGGCGTTGAAAAAGCTCGAAGACGAACGCACCCGCCTCGCCGAAGAAACCGAGAAGCTACAGCAGCGCGAGCGATCGCTGTGGGAACAGGAACGCACGGCCCGCGAGTCAAGTCAGAAGGCGCAGGAGCGGCTTGAGACCGAACGCGCGCGGCTTCGCAGCGAGGTCGCCGAGCTGATCAACGAGTTCAAGCGCGAGGGCGGCGACCTGATGGCGGAGCTCAAGACGCGCGCCAAGGCTCGTCCCGACCTGACCGCGTTCATCACGCGCGCGAGTGAAAAACTGGAGCAGGCGGCGCCGCGCGAAGAAGCCGCCGAGGACGACGATCGGCCGCTCAAAGTCGGCGACCATGTCGAGATCGGCGATATCCGCGGCGAGCTGGTCGCGCTCGACGAAGGCCGCGCCGTGCTAGCGCGCGGCGGACTCAGAATTGAAGTCGCGCCGGACAGGCTACGGCGCGCGCGCTCGAAAGAGGAAACTCACGCGCCCAAGCCGCGTGCCGAGACGATCACGTTCTCCTCGGACGATCGCGAAAAAAGCGAAGTGAATCTCATTGGGATGCGCACCACGGACGCGCTGCGCAAGCTCGAGGAATTCCTTGACCAGGCGTTCCTGACCAACCGTCCCGAAGTGCGCATCATCCACGGCATCGGCTCTGGCGCGCTGCGCAAAGCGGTCGCCGAGTACCTCAGCACGTCGTCCTACTGCTCGTCGTATCGCCAGGCCGAACCGCATCAGGGGGGAGCCGGCGCCACGATCGTGCAGATGAATCTGTAGTCGCGTTTGGCATTGTGACCCTGATCGATAAAATGTTGGCGAGCGACCGCGTTTTTGATTTCCTTCGGCCGATCCAGTTCCGCGGAAAGATTCATCTTGTGAATCGATTCGCGCCCGCGGCCGGCGAGCATCGCGCGCAGGTCTTCAGCTTGCGGATGAAGCTCGACTTAGGCGAGCACATTCAGCGGATGATCTATCTCGGATGCTTCGAGCGTTCTGATACGCGCTATGTAAGGCGATTTCTGCGCCCTGGGATGACGATGGTCGATGTGGGCGCGAACGTTGGCTATTTCACAGCACTCGCGGCGAGCGTAGTCGGCGAGAGCGGTTGCGCAATCGCGGTCGAACCAAGCACGCGCGCCTTCGAACACCTGCAGTATCTAGTCACCCGAAACCGCCTGCCGCAGGTCAGGATCTTCCACGGCGGACTGAGCGACAAGAAAGGATGCGCGCCGCTTTACTGCGGCGACCAACGCAACTTCACCCCAACGATGGTGGCGCATGGCGGGCTTGATCCGCTCGAGTTCGTCGCGGTCCGCACGCTCGACGATCTCGCCGCCGAACTCGCGATCGATAGAATCGACTTGCTCAAGATTGACGTTGAAGGTCACGAGCCCGCCGTGCTGCGTGGCGCAACGGAGCTGCTGGCGCGGCGCGCGATCGGCGCGGTCCTGTGCGAGTTCAATGACTATTGGCTGCGCGCCGCCGGCTGCAGCTCACAAGCACTCTGGCGGCTTTTGCTCGACCACGGTTTCCGCGACTTCCGCAACAATCGAACCGTGCCGGACGACGGGGTCGAGACGCGCTTGCTGGTACTCGATCAGGAGAGCGCCCGTTCACTTCAGCTTCGATAACTCGGCATAACGGAAGCAATCCACCACGTGATCGTTGACCATGCCAGTGGCCTGCATCATGGCGTAACAGATTGTTGAGCCGACGAAGCGGAAGCCTCGTTTGAGGAGATCTTTGCTCATCGCGTCGGATTCCGCGGTCGTGGCGGGGACGTCTTTCATCGCGCGCCGCTTGTTGATGCGCGGGCGGCCCTCGACGAAGCGCCAAATGTATTTGTCGAAGCTGCCGAATTCGTCCTGCACCGTCAGAAATGCTTTCGCATTGGTGATTGCCGACGCGATCTTCAGGCGGTTGCGCACGATTCCTTCGTCGGCGAGCAGCTTCGCGATTCGCCGCTTATCGAACTTCGCGATGCGTGCCGGATCGAAAGCTGCGAAGGCGGCGCGATAGTTTTCGCGCTTGCGCAGTATCGTGTCCCAACTGAGCCCCGCCTGCGCGCCCTCGAGCAGCAGGAACTCGAACCAGCGCAAATCGTCGTGAACCGGCACGCCCCATTCCTCGTCGTGGTAGCGAAGAGCGAGATCGTTACGCGCCCATCCGCATCGCTGCGGCACCAAATCAATCGCGGTTGGAGGCATGCGGAACTTCAGCCACCGGCGCGAGCGTATTGGCCGTAGGCTTCGCCGAGCGAGGCGCCAAGCTGATCTTCGCAGCGGCGCTTGAGCTCCTCGAACGCCTCATCGACGTATTGCTTCATCAGCGCGACGTCGGGCATAACGCGCGGCTCGGCGATCATGCCGAAGTACAGGTAGCGGTTGTAGCTCAGGATCGCGACGCCGTAGCCGAGCGTCGCGCCGAGCGGCACCAGCGGAATCATCTCGAGGCAGATGTGCCCGTTCATGTACTGCGGCACCTGCACGCCCGGCACATTGGTCGCAATAAAGTTGATGCCGACAGCAGGCAGCGCGAAGCCGTTGGGCCGCGGCTTCCATCCCGCGATCCTGGCGAACGACCCCGCGGCATCGATCGCGGTCGTCGCGATTCGCGAGCCGATGCCAATTAGCACCGGCGACAAATTGTCACCAAGCGTGAGCAGCGACTCCAGCGCCTGCGCCGAGCCGGCGGCCTTGATACGCTCGGTCTCCTCGTTGATGAGCTTGAGGCGCTCGACCACGTCCATCGGCGCGGCGGGCGCGACCGGGAACATCATCGAGACGCGGTTGCCCAATGAAGATTTCTCCTCGCGATGGCGAACGTTGACCGGGCATCCGATGCAGAGCTGCTCGCCCTCGACCTTGTAGCCATGATGGTCGAGGTAGCGCGCCGCGCCCTCGGTCAGCATCGCGAGCACGACGTCGTTGACCGAGCCGCCGAAGGCCGAGCGGATCGCGCGGAAATCCGCGAACGATTGCTTCGACCATGCGAGCACGCGTTCCTGCGTGACTGGCACGCCGTTCCACGGCGCCGCCATGATCGGCCGGGTCATGAGCTGCGACATCACGCGGCCCGCCTCGCCGACCAGCCGTGCCTGCTCGACGAACGTGCTCGGCTCCTCAGCTACTTCGATCACGGTGCGGACGGCGTTGTCGACGGCGCCGCGCACCCGATCGCGCATCGCGAGCGCGAAGCGCTTCATGAGTCCCGACGGCTTGGCCGGAACCCACGGCTTCGGCTCCGGGATCGGCTCAGGCTCGGCGCGGAAATCGTACATGACTTTCAGGAGCTCGACGCCTGACACTCCATCAACGAGGCAGTGGTGGACCTTCCACATCAGCGCCGTATGCTGGCCGAGAAAGTTCTCGTAGTTATGCAGCTCCCAGAGCGGGCGCTTGCGATCGAGCGGCTTTTGGAAGTCGCGCATCATCTCGGCGATCGCGTCTTCTTCGCTCAGCCCGTCAGGCAGCTCGTGACGGAAGACATGATTTGTCACGGCGAAGCCGGGATCGTCTTCCATCATCGCGTGCGCGAGGTTGAACGGCGCCTCGGCGATCCGCTGGCGATAGCGCGGCACCTGGTGGATGCGCTCCTCGATATGCGCGATGCAGGCGGCGAAATCGACGCGGCCTTCGAACACGCCGATCGAGCCGATATGCAGCGGACCGCTTTGCGATTCGGCGTAGATGAAACTCGCGTCCTGCGTCGAGAGGCGGTAGCTGAGATCCTGGGCCGCGCCAGGCTTGTCTTCAGCCATGTTCCGATGACCTCCTTTTGAAACGACTCGCAGGCGCGATTTGGCCAAGCTTCAGCCCAGACCCGCGGCTCATCGTCAGATTGGCAGGCGCGGTCTGAAATGTCCAAACAAGATTTGCGCTCGCGATTCGAATCCGGCTCTTGCCCAAGGCGCGAACTTGTTGCGAGGATACGCAGCGATCTGCGAAAGCAGCTTCGGCGCGGAGGTTGCCACGATGGCTCAGCCGATCAAAACCAATCGTCCCTACCCGATTCAGATACCGCTCAGAGACGGCAAGCAGGCGACGATTCGCCTGATGGAGCCGACGGACCTCGACAAGATAATCGCGTTCGCGGGACAACTGCCTGCCGACGACCTGCTCTTCCTGCGCATCGACATCACCGATCGCGACGTGGTCAAGCAATGGATCGCCAACATTCAGAACGGCACGACTGTCACGTTGATTGCGGAAGTTGAGGGCGAGCTCGCGGGCTACGCGAGTCTGCATCAGGACCAGGCGCGATGGACGCGGCGCATCGGCGAGATTCGCGTCAACGCATCGCCGCGCTTTCGCGGCTCGGGACTCGGGCGGCGGCTGACGACGGAGATTTTCGATCTCGCCAAGTCGCTCGGGCTCAAGAAGATCACGGCGCAGATGACGCCCGACCAGGCCGCGGCGCGCGCTGCGTTCGAGCGGCTGGGCTTCCAGGTCGAGGCCGTGCTGACCGACTGGGTCGAGGATCGCAACGGGCGGCCGCGCGACCTGCTCATCATGACTCACGACGTGGACGGCTTTTCCGATCATGTCGTGGCCTGAGTCTCACACGATTCTGAGATAATCGGGCGACGACAGCGCCGGAAACGGCGTGTGCGGAAGCGCCTGATACCAGAAGGCGACCGAGGCGATATCGTCCTGCAGCGGCAGGAACTTCGCGCCCTTGAACGGATCGCCGGCCCATCCGAGCGCCTGGATCGTCACGCGCAAATCGCGCTTGAAGCGGATCGGATCCGGGATATGCCAGCGATACATCCCGAAGCGCATCTGCGAGCGATAGAGACCGTCGGGGCGGATCACCTGCGCGAGGCCGGAGTACGGCGTCGTAAATTCGCGATAGCCGCCCTGCTCCTTGCCAACATCGAAGTTGTAAGAGCCGCAGAAGTAGTCCTCGGTGCCGGTGCCGCAGATCGTCGGGAATTCGCCGTCGCCGTCGATGAAGAATTTGATCTCGCCCTCGCCCCACCATCCGTTGTTGTTCACGCCCCAGGCGAGATAGGTGCCGACATACTGGCCCTGCCCGCGGATCCCGTCGACGATCGTATAGACGTTCTTGTATGGCAGTGGGTTAACGCGGCGAAACTGCGCGTGGAGATAGGCAGCGTCCTCGGCAACTTCGGTCAGCGCGTAGTTCACCTGGTAGAATAGGATCATCGCATCGTCGCCGACGTTGGTCATCGTGATCAGGCATCGCTTGCGAAACGGCATCTCCCAGTAACAGTTGAAGGCGCTGCCAGGATTCACGCATACGGCGAGTGACGAGATCTGCGCATAACGGTTCCATCCGCAGGCGAAGAAATCGCCGACCGGGCATTCGATCGAGGGATTCGGCGAGTCGTCCCAATGAACCCGCAGGATACTGGAGCGCCACGCGCCGGTCGGCGTCATCCAGATTTGCTGGATCGCGCCCATGCCCTTGATGTCGGCCAGCACCGCGACTTCGCCCGGCTTGATCGTGATATAGGGGCGGACTTTCCATCCGCGGCCGAGATCGCGTGCGGGGCTCTTCGCATCGGGCACCTCGCGCGCCGCCATCCCCTTTTCGCCGGTCGGATTTTCAGGGCAGATCGAGCGCGACTCGGCACCGGAGAGCCGCCAAAGGTTGCCCAGATGAAGTCCAAGTCCATTGAAAGCCATCGTCCGCGCCTCCAAATCGACAGTCACCAATCAGAAAGTTGACCCCAAATCGGGCATGGCTGCCTTCGCCATCTTGTAGGTATTTGCTTCCTCCATTCGCGCCAGCGCGTAGCGGAATGGCTCGTCGGAGATCGTAACCACGCCCTGGTACGGATGCGCCAATTCCAAAATTGCCAGTATCGTCATGCCGAGCAGAATCGAAAAAAAAGCGCACATCATTATCTGCGCGCGAAAAACGTTGCTGCCGAAGAAGTAGCTGAAACCAATCGTGATCAGGCAGCCCAGGTAAATCACCGTCCAGACGACCGACGGCAGGTCGTCATCGTAGAACAGAAATCGCTGGCTGCGCGCGAGACTCAGCGCGCTCAGCTGATCGATTGCCTTGTCCATGATTAGCTGCTGGCGGCTGTCGCTCGGATGATAGGAGAGCACTACCGACCAGAGTCGGTGCGCGCCCTCTTTACCGCCCTGGAAGTGTTCGGCAGCCATCGCCGGCCACTCCTTCTCGATCACGGTGTTGGAATAGTCGAGGACCGCCGAATCGAGCGCGGTCTTCTCAGGGTCCGGAAGGGCAGCGCCCAGCGTGTAGAGGCTTTCGAGCGCGGTCGCTTCGTCGTGGGCGCTGTAGTTGGCCTGGTTGAAGCGCTCCCAGGCGGCGACGATCACGAAAGCCAGCACCAAGCCATAAAAGGCGCCGAGCACGCCAAATGTAATACCGCCGACTTCATGGTTCTTCTGCAGACGATCGAGCGGCACCAGCCACCTTACGAGACAGAGGCCGGCCACGCTGCCTCCGCCAAAGACCGCGATTACAAACAGAACCTGACTGACACTCCCCCAATAGAGTAGGAAATTCATAAGTTGAATTCTCCGATGCGCCGAGGCGCGACGCGTGCCGAATGTTCATCGGAGACTAGCGTTTGCGATGCGCCATTTGGAGAGTTGCCCCAAAAGACGCAAAATCCGGCAGTTGGTCACAAATCGATATCGACCATCACGAAGTCGTGATCTGAGATGCGCTGGCCAAACAGGGAGCGGCGGGCTGGGACTACCTGGGCGGAGCCTTCGATGGGTTTCACGGATCTGATCGCGATCCAATCGAGCTTGGGGCGCAGGAAGGGCGGGATCAGCTTCGAGAACGTGAACGTCGGGCGGCGCGGGACGTTGACCCCGCGCGTGATGAAGTTGCGCGCCTCGATCCATTGAAAGAGCGGCTCGTGCCGCTCGGGTGCGCGAAAGCGATGCGGCGTCAGAAGAATCCGCGATGCGGCGTGCAGAAGCTTCGGCCCCGAGGTGAGTTCGATCGTCGTCGTGTTGAGATCGCCGGCGAAGACCGCCGGCCCGTGTTCCGGCAGGCCCTTCATATACGCCGCCATCTGGCGGCCGCGCTCGGCAGGACTGCACCTGCTGTGCAGATGCACCACGCCCATCATCAGGCGATGACCGGCGAAGCGTGCGTGCGCGACGATTCCCGCGGGCCGCCCCACGAGCTTCAGCCCGGGCTGGTTCATGCGCCAGACTTTTCCGTTGATAATCGGACGCGGCAGCGGAACCACTTTCACGTCCTCGAACGGCTCCGCACTCAGGATCGCATTGCCCATGTAGATTTCGCGATACGATGCGTCGGCCTGGCGGATACCGAATTCCGGCACGTAGGCGAAGCTCATCCCGAGCGTATCGGCCAGCTCGCGGGCGAGCTCGCGATGGCCCGAGCGGCGCATCCGCCAGTCCATCTCGCACAGCAGGATGATCGATGCGTCGCTGAGCGGCGGACGTTTGAGGCAGGCAGCGATTGCCTCGAGCTCGCGGCCGCTGGCGGCGTTGAGGAGCACGACACGTAAGGGAGGATGTGCGGCACGGCCGGCGCGATTGACGATGATCGGCGGGGCGACGGGTGCGAGGATACCCTCGTCTTTCGATGCTGCGCGATCGTCGATCATGCGCGGCGCGTCAGCCGATAAGTTCGCTTTCGAGTTCCTTGTACGTGGTCATCGGCGAGGTGCAGACCCGCTCGCGGCAAACATACCCGGTGAGCTTGCCATCGATCTGCGTCTTGCCGCGGGCCGGCTCGGGCACGAAACGGTCCTGGGTTTTTGGATCGATCACGAACAGCGCCAGGTTCGGAACGTAGAGCAGGGCGAGCCGCTCAAGCCATAGTTCGAGCTCCGGATCGCCGTGCTCCCCGATCAGAACAACTTCGGTCGGCCCTCGCTGGTAAAGATCGACGGCCTCGAGCAGGTGCGAGAATCCGAACGGCTGCTTCTCGATAAGCTCCCGCAGCAGGAGCAGCGTGCGCTCGGCCTCGGCGCGGTAACGCTCTTCGCCGGTGTAGCCGTAGAGCCTCAGCAGCGCCATCACCGCCGCGCTGTTGCCCGACGGCGTCGAGCCGTCGAAGGCGGCCTTGGAACGCGTGATTAGCTGTTCGTGATCATCGGAGGTGAAGTAGAAACCGCCGCGCGCGCGATCGAGAAAGCGCTCCAGGACGATCTCGGCGAGCTGACGCGCGCGCTCGATGTAACGCACGTCGAGCGAGGCTTCGTAAACGTCGATCATCGCCGACGTAAGCAGCGCGTAATCTTCGAGGTATGCGTTGAAGCGCGCGACGCCGTCCTTGAAGGAGCGCTTGAACGCGTGGCCGTCCCACATCTTCGTCATGATGAAGTCGATCGCGCGCTTCGCCGCTTCGAGGTAGCGCGGCTCGTGGAGCGCGCGCGCGCCGGCGGCGAATGCCGAGATCATCATCGCATTCCATGCAACGAGGATCTTGTCGTCGCGCCCGGGCTTGACGCGTTTTTCGCGCGCGGCGAAGAGCTTGCTGCGCAGCGCCTTGATCGCGTCGGCCATTTCGTCTTCGGACTTCTTGAACATCCGCGCCGCGTCGGCGGGCTCGATCGTGCGATGCAGAATGTTCGCGTCCTCGAAGTTGCCTTCGACGCTGACATCGAAATAGCGCTCGGCGATTTCGCTGAGATCGTCGCCGACGACCTCCTCGACCTCCTCGGGCGTCCAGACGAAGAACTTGCCTTCGACGCCTTCGCTATCGGCGTCTTGCGTCGAGTAGAAGCCGCCGTCCGGACTGGTCATCTCGCGCAGCACGTAGTCGAGGATCTCGCGCGCGACGTCGAGGAACTCGGGCTCGTTGAGCGCGCGGCCGGCGTCGAGGTAGAGCGGCGCAAGCAGCGCGTTGTCGTAGAGCATCTTCTCGAAATGCGGCACCAGCCAGCGCTCGTCGACGCTGTAGCGATGGAATCCGCCGCCGATCTGATCGTAAACGCCGCCGCGCGCCATCTTCTTGAGCGTATTGCGCACGGCCTCGGCAAGGCTCTCGTCGCCGTCGATCTGCGATACGCGCAGGAAGAGCGAAAACACGAAGGTGTTGGGAAATTTCGGCGCGCCACCGATTCCACCGTTGATACTGTCGTAATGCTGCGCGAGCGCGCGCGCCGCGATCGCTGGAAGATCGGGCTTCAGCTCGCCCGCGCCAGGCTGATAACTACTGAGAGCGCCTACAGCCTCGGTCAGCTTCTCGAGATTGTTGGTGACTTCCTTGGCACCATCCATGTAGGCCTTCGCGATGCCGAGCAGCACGCGCGGGAAGCCCGGCATGCCACCGCGATCCGACGGAGGATAGTAGGTGCCGCCAAAGAAGGGCCGCCCGTCCGGCGCGAGAAACATCGTGAGTGGCCATCCGCCGCGCCCGGTGATCATCTGCACCGCGTCCATGTAAATCTGATCGAGGTCGGGCCGCTCCTCCCGATCCACTTTGATCGGGATGAAGTACTGATTGATGAGCTTGGCGATATCGTCGTTCTCGAACGACTCGCGCTCCATCACGTGGCACCAATGACACGCGGAATAACCGATCGAGAGCATGATCGGTTTGTTCTCAGCCTTGGCGCGAGCGAGCGCCTCCTCGCCCCACGGATACCAGTCGACGGGATTGTAGGCGTGCTGGTGCAGGTAAGGGCTCTGCTCGTTGATAAGGCGATTCGGCTTGCGCCCGGGCTCGTTACTCTGGCTCATCGGCAATGTTCGCTTGAAGAATGTTGGATGCGCGGCGCTTAGACCGCTTCAGTTGCCTTCAAGAAAGAAGTTATCACGGCATCCACGCACGCGCGACCTGGTGTATAGCGGCGCTCTGCGCGTGGCAATAAAATCAGCGCTCGATGAGTTCCGCTTCTCCTTCGATTGCTTCCGCTGAGACTCCCGCTTCACGCCACGATCGCCGATGGCTGGTGGTTGCCGCCATCGTGCTGGTTATGGCCGCGATTCTTTTCTTTGCCCGGCTCGGTGCGCGCGCGCTCTGGGCCTCGGAGTTTCGCTGGGCAGAGATTGCGCGCGAGATGATGGTCACGGGCAATTATTTTTGGCCCACGATCGATGGCCGCGTGTATTACGACAAGCCGCTCGGCTCGTATTGGCTGGTGCTGATGGCGACGCCGTTCACCGGCGGCCTCAATGAAGCGGCAGCGCGAGTGCCGTGCGTAATCGCGGGCCTGGGCGCGATTGCTCTGCTGATGCTGCTGACGCGGCGGCTCTACGACTCGCGCACAGGAGTGCTCGCGGGATTTATCCTCGCGACGAGCTTCAGCTTCGTATTTTTTTCGCGGCACGCTTCGGCCGATGTCGAGACTCTAACCGGCGAGCTGGGCGCGTTGCTGCTCTTTCATCATCACGAGGAGCGCCAGGATGGATGGTGGGTCGTCGGGCTCTGGGTGGTGATGGCGCTGACGTCGCTCACGAAGGGCTTGCTCGGATTCGTGCTGCCGATACTGGTGATAGGAAGCTACTGCTCGCTGCGCAACGGATGGGCGGTGCTGGGCGACGGACTTCTCAAGGGCAGCCTTGCGCGGCGCATCAACTGGGTCATCGAGAACAACCGATGGCTTTTCAACTGGAAGTCGATCGTCGCGATCGCGGTCGGTGCGGCGATCTATTCCTTACCGTTTCAGATTTCGAATCTCATCATGGGATCGGACAAGGGACTTGCGATGGTTTATCGCGAGAACGTGGTGCGATTCTTCCACCCGTTCGACCATCGCGGGCCGGTTTACCTCTACGTGTACGTGATCTTCGCGCTGATGGCGCCGTGGTCGGTGCTGTTGCCGGCGGCTCTGGTCGAGACGCATCATCTGCGCGGCGAACAGGCGGAGCCTGCGCGCAGCGATCGTTTCGCGCTGGTGTATTTCTGGGCGACCTTCGTTTTCTATACGCTGTCCGGCTCGCGCCGCAGCTATTATCTGCTGCCGATCCTGCCGGGGGCGGCGATGCTCGTGGCGCGGACTCTCGCCTATCCGGGCGAGCTGCGATCGAAGATTGCGGCGTTCCTGATCAAGTTCGGCTACGGATTAATCGCGGCGGCGAGCGCGGCTTCGATCTGGATGACGATGCCGCCGCAGCATCTCCTCCCGGGCCATCTTGCCTTGCTGCCGCCGGCGCCGGCACGCGCGGTTATCGTAGTGCTCTGGATGATCTCGGTCGCATCGGCGCTCTACGTAATAGGCAAAATAACGCCGCGTCGAATCGCAATCTCGACCAGCATCATCGCCTATCTCGCGATGGTTTACATCTTCATCTTTGCGATGCCCGCGGCGGACGCATATCGCGGTGAGAAGCCATTCGGGCTGCGCGTGCTCCAGGAGACCGGCGGCAAGACCGATCAGATCGTGTTCTACAACACCCTCGGACCGCTCTTTTATCTAAATCCGCCGAAACCAATCCCGATATACGCTCACAAAGACGATCTCAGCAAAGCCGTCGCGCAGAACAACGTGGGCTGGCTGATAACGCGCCGCCGCGATCTCGAGGATATGAGCTTTCCGGTTCAGGTCGTACTGACCGAACAAACCTTTCCATGGGAACAGGAACCGGAACTACGCAACAAGGATGTCCTGGTAAAGGTGGGACCGCCTTCCAAGTGAGATTCAGAAATCCTGTCGCCTGAGGTGTACTGGCATCGAATTGCTTAACGCTGTCGTCTGGTCTCTTTTTTATGGCCTAATCGGATATTCATTAGACCGCCGTCGAGGAGCACCGCCAGTTCCCCTTCCCGTGCGGGAAGGGGTTAGAGGTTAGGTCGTTTCTGGATTCCGCTCCGCGTCAGGCGGATTACAGACGCATCGGCATTACTACGTAGGTGTATTTCGAGTCGGAGGGCGTGTGCATTACGCCGGGGCTTACGTCGTCGGACAGGCCGAACTCTACTTCTGCGCCGGACGGCACGACGCCTAGGGCTTGCTGCACGTAGCTCGAGTTGAAGCCAATCGAAAATTCCTCGCCCTTGAAATCAACGTCGATCGACTCGCTCGCTTCCCCGGTTTCGGGGCTGGTCGATGAAACCGTAAGCAAGCCCGGCGCGAGCGAGAACTTCACGCCGTGATAGCGCTCGTTTGAGAAAATCGCTGCGCGCCTGATCGCCGCGAATAGTCCGTCGCGATCAACCGCGATCTTGTACTTCGAGCTCTTCGGAATCACGCCACGATAGTCGGGGAACTCGCCTTCCACCAGGCGCATCGACACTTCCGTACTGCCGCGCTTCATGTACGCGAGCTGGCCTTCGAGCGACAGCTTCACTTCGCCTTCGCCGCTGCTGTCGAGAATCTTGCGCAGCTCGCCGACGCCCTTGCGCGGGATTATCGCGCCGCCTTCCATCTGGAAATCCGCCACTTCGCGCTCGACCATCGCAAGCCGGTGGCCGTCCGTCGCAACCATCCGCGCCGCCTTCGGACCCGCGGCTTCGATGTACACGCCGTTGAGGTTATAGCGCGCTTCATCGGGACTGACGGCGAAGAGTGTCTTGTCGATCATCTCGGCGAGCACCAGCGCGGGAATCGTGAGCTCGGCCTTGAGACTCTTCTTCCCCGGCGCGGCGCCTTCGCGCGTCGATTGACTCGGCATCGCGGGAAAGCTGCGCGGATCGAGGCCCATCATCTTGAACTTGGCGCGGCCGCATTTGATTTCAACCCAATCGTTATCGAGCGAAGTCACGTTCACTTCCTCGCTCGAGGCTTCGCGCACGATCTCGAAAAGCTTACGCGCGTTGAGCGTGAGGCTCTTCTCCTTGCCTTCACATCCGACCTGGGTACGGATTCCGACTTCGAGATCGGTTGCGCTGAGCGCGAGCGAATTGCCGTTCGGCTCAAGCAGCACGTGTCCGAGAATCGGCACCGTGGTCCGGCGCTCGACGATTCCCTGCACCAGGTTGAGGCTCGTTTGTAACGCTGCGCGCTCGATAACAAGTGCCATGAATTACCAACCTGATCCTGATCTTAAGATCTTATTTATTTCTAAAAGATTAGCATTAACAGTAGGCGGTGTTGATTTGTTGACGAGTGGCGCAACACTGCGGGATTGTTCACGATTCGTGACCGCGAAAGCTGTTGAGAGCCCGGCACTTGATCGACGGATCACGGCCCGCGCGCCGAAGCGCTGTCGATAGCGGGCAACTTGTGCAGAGGTTCTCAACAGCTTCTCAGCAACTCTTCATGCGGCGTGGGCGTGGATGTTTTTCAGCTCGCGCTCGATCTTTTCGATCGAGATCCGAAAAGCTGAGTCGGCACCTACCCGACGCGCGATCAGATTATGGGCGTGAATCACGGTCGAGTGATCGCGGCCGAAATGCTCGCCGATCACGGGGAACGAGCAATCCGTCAGCTTGCGGCACAGGTACATCGCGACCTGGCGGCAGAACGCGATGTGCTGAGTCCGCTTTTTCGATTTCAGCTCGAGGAGTTTGATATGGAAGAAATCCGCGACGCATTTCTGGATCGCCTCGATATCGGGCTTGGTGTCGTGATTGCGAATCAGATCCTGGAGCGCCTGCCGCGCAAAGTCGAGCGTGATAGCTGACTTGTTGAGCGAGGCGAGCGCCGCTAGCCGCGTCAGGCATCCTTCGAGCTCGCGCACGTTGGATTGCACGCTCTGCGCAATGTAGAGCGCAACATCGGGCACCAGTCTCAGGTTCTCGAGCATCGCCTTCTTCTGCA
Source organism: Candidatus Binataceae bacterium (assembly GCA_035508495.1). NCBI lineage: Bacteria > Candidatus Binatota > Binatia (SeqCode) > Binatales (SeqCode) > Binataceae (SeqCode) > Binataceae bacterium (SeqCode). The sequence goes on along the minus strand of DATJMX010000034.1, from coordinate 8,548 downwards.
CGATCGCAACGCGCGTCTCGAGGTCGGGCGGCGCGATATCCGCGATGAGGCCCGACTCGAAACGATTGCGAAGACGTCCTTCAAGCTCCGGGATATCGCGCGGAATTTTATCCGAGGTGAGAATGATCTGGTGACGATCGGCATGGAGCGCATTGAAGGTGTGAAAGAACTCCTCCTGCGTGCGTTCGCGGCCGGCCAGGAACTGCACGTCGTCGAGGATGAGCGTATCGACGCGGCGGAACTTGTCGCGGAACTCGCCCATCCTGTCTCGGCGCAGCGAGCCGATCAGCTCGTTCATGAAAATCTCGGCCGGCATGAAGATGACTTTGCGCGGCTTGCCACCGCTGGCGTAGATACTGTGGCCGATCGCAGTGACGAGATGGGTCTTGCCGAGTCCGACACCGCCGTAGATGAAAAGCGGGTTGTATTTCTCACCGGGCTGAGTCGCCACGGCTTGTGCGGCGGCGTGCGCGAACTGGTTCGCCGATCCGACGACGAATTCGGCGAAGGTTTGGCGGGGATTCAACTGGGGATGACGATCGCCTCTGGCGGTCTCGCCGACCGCTATGCCGTTATGCGGAGTCATCGATTTTCCGTTAGTAGTAGTGCGTGAGGTCGAAGTAGAATTGCCGTTCTCGCCGAGCGTCAGTTTGACATCGACGTTTTCGCCTGCCGCCGTCGATAGCGCAGAACGCACGATCGGCAGATAACGCTCATGAACCCAATCGCGGAAAAATCGATTTGGTGCTTCGATAGTCGCCGTCCGCCCCTGCATGCCGAGGAAATTGAGCGGACCGATCCAGGTTTCGAACCCGACCTGACCGAGCTCCTCGCGGAGTTGGTCAGAAGCCTTCTCCCACAAAACTTCCATTCTTTGCCCCTCCTGTTGCCGGAGATGCCCACCGGCTCCGGCACGACGGTTCCGCAGCCGCGATCGCTTACGAATTACGAACAGCCTTATCCACATCTGTGGATAAGTACTTTTTCCTTCGCAGCGACCGACGACTTATTGAGATGACTGCCCGGACTATCAACTTGTCCGGCGATGAATCGGTTCTTCCAGCCTCAATTTTCTCTTCGAGAACAGCGGTGACATGCACTCGCTTTGAGGCCATAGCGAAATGGCGCACGTTAAACTCTCCGATGATTTCAATCAGTGCGTGAACGGAGGTCTTGCGCCGAAGGAACTGTGATAATCGAAGTATGCATCTAGCTCAAGACTGGCTCCGAAGTAGCGCGCTACTCGCGCGAATCGAAAGGAAATTTTTGCTGCCGGATTCACGAGCGGACTCAAAATAGAAATCGCGAAAAAATTCGATTCGATCGTGTGATCGCGCACGATGGCTCTCAGAGCGCACGTGCGTGATCGCGTGAGATCGCAGATCATGCGCCGGCGATCGTGCGCGAGAAAAATTTTCGTTGGTTGACGCAAAAAAAAATCGTGTAATGTAGTTGCACCAATGCAACGGAATTCGAAATGAAGACTCTTGCCGCTAAAACTTCGCGTGAACTCTTCAACCGCGCTTCGGTTAAGATTCCTGGTGCGGTCAATTCTCCCGTGCGTGCGTGGTCGGCGGTCGGTGGAGCACCACTTTTTATCAAAAGCGCACGCGGAGCGCGCGTTATCGACGCCGACGACCGGGATTTCATTGACTACGTATGCTCCTACGGCCCCGCGATCCTGGGCCACGCTCATCCGCGCGTCGTTGCTGCGATCGCTGATCAGGCGAAACTCGGACTTGGATTCGGCGCGCCGACCGAGATCGAAGTGGAACTCGCCGAGCTGATCAGCAGCGCGATCAAATCCGCCGAGCGCGTGCGCCTGGTGAGCTCCGGCACCGAGGCCGGGATGACCGCGATTCGCCTCGCACGCGCCGCAACCGGGCGCTCGAAGATCGTCAAGTTCGACGGATGCTATCACGGCCACAGCGATTCGCTGCTCGTGAAGGCGGGCTCGGGTGGCATGACGCTCGGAATCCCCGACAGCGGCGGAGTGCCGGCGGAGCTCGCCGAGCTGACGATGGTCGCGCGCTACAACTCCGTTGAAAGCGTGGAGCGGCTGTTCGCCGCGGAGCGCGGATCGATCGCGGCGGTAATCGTCGAGCCGATCGCGGCGAACATGGGGGTCGTAAATCCGCTGCCGAATTTTCTCCGAGAGCTCGCCGACCTTGCGCATCGCAATGGCGCGCTCCTGATCAGCGACGAAGTCATCAGCGGATTTCGATTTCGTTTCGGTGCGGTATCCGAGTCGATGGGAATCGAGCCCGACCTTGTGATGCTCGGCAAGATCATCGGCGGCGGGATGCCGGTCGGCGCGGTCGCCGGCACTGCTCGAGTGATGGATCTGCTCGCGCCGAAGGGGCCCGTTTATCAAGCCGGAACGCTCTCGGGCAATCCGCTTTCGGTGCGCGCCGGCCTCGAGACGCTCAAGATTCTCCAGGAAACGCAGCCTTACGACGCGCTCGATGCGGCCGGAGCGCGACTTGAAGCTGGGTTTCGCGAGGCGTTCGCGAAAGTCGGCGTCGCTTGCACGATCAATCGCGCCGGATCGCTGCTCACGCCTTTCGTTGGAATTTCGTCTCAGTGCAACGACGCCGATGATGCGCGCAAGTCCGACACGAAACTCTTCGCGCGATTTTTCCACGCGATGCTCGAGCGCGGCATCAACTTACCGCCCTCGCAGTTCGAGGCGATGTTCCTCTCGATGGCGCATACCGACGAAATCATAGACCAGACGATCACTGCGGCGCGCGATGCGCTGTTGGGCTTGCGCGATACTGCCGTGCCGGGCGAAGCTTAGCCGCAATGGCGCTGAGCACCGGCAAGATGGCGCGGATGGCCGCAATCGGATGGGAGTTCGCGGGGCCCATGATCGCGGGCGCGATTATCGGCCATTACGCCGACCTGCACTTTCACACCGACCCCTACATCACGCTCGTGATGTTTCTGCTCGGGATGTTCGCTGGATTCTACCGGCTCATCACGGAGCTTTCGGCGTTTCAGCGCGACAACAAGAGTTCGTGAGATGACACTCTCGGGGCGGATTCCCACCATCGCCGCAATCCAGCGGACGAACGTGGTCCTGGTCGCGGTCGCGACAACGGCGCTCGCGATACTCGACTCGCCCAGCGCCGCGATCGGATGCCTAATCGGCGGCTTCGTCGTGGTCGCCAATCTGTGGGTGCTGAGTGCGCTCGGTGGTCTGCTGTTGGCCGCGGCGGGCGCGGGAATTTCTGGCAGCGCGGCCCGGCTCGGCGTCGCCGCGGTTCCGCTCAAGATGCTGATCGTCGTCGGACTCGTGTACCTTGTCTTCCGCCACGGGCATATCGACGGTCTTGGCTTTGGTGCCGGAGTCTTGACTCAGATGGCGGCCATCATTATTGAAACCGGACGTGCTGCGCTCGGCCAACCGGCCTGAGTGCGCGGAGAGAGCCTTTGCCGAAATCGATAAACTTCCTCGAACTGATCGGCGGCGGAAAAATCCCCGAGGTCATCGTCGGGACCTGGATCGTCATGGGCATCCTGATCGTCGTCGGGATCATGGCGCGCAGCTCGCTCGCCGCCGCGACCGATCCGCTGCTTCCCGACGAAGGTTTCACGCTGCGTCATGCATGCGAGGTGATGGTCGAGTGGTTCGACGGCTTTACTGCATCCGCGATGGAAACTCATGGTTACCGCGCGATGGTGCCGTTCTTCGGCTCGCTCTTCATGTTCATACTGTTCGCGAATTTCTTCGGTTTGATCCCGGGGATGGAGCCGCCGACCGGAAATTCCGATCTCACGTTCGCGCTCGGCACGGTCAGTTTCGGCTATTACATCTACCAGGGCTTTCGCAGTCAGGGCGTGTTTTACCTGCGTAGCTTCCTCGGCCCTGTTCTGTTCCTGGCGCCGCTGATGCTGCCGATTGAGCTCGCTGACAACCTGTTTCGTCCGTTCTCGCTCGGTATTCGTCTTTACGCGAACATGTTCGCCGACCATACCGTGCTCAGCATCTTCACGGGACTGACGAAGCTCATCGTCCCGCTGGCTTTCTACGCGCTCGGCTCGATCGTCTGCATTATCCAGGCGATCATCTTTGCCGTGCTCTCGATGAGTTACGTGCGACTGGCTGCCAGTCATCACTAGGCTTTCACGCGGCCCGGCTCGCGCCCGCAAACGGTGGTGGTAGATGAGGAGAGGTGGCGCGCGGCGCTGACGAGGCCCGATAGCGAAGGAGAACTCGGAACATGATTCGGAAACTCGGAACAATCACCACCCTGGTCGGGATCGCGATCCTGACCTCGCCGCTGCTCGCGCTCGCGCAGCAGGGCGCGGGACCCGCCGAAGCGGGGGGCGAATGGCGTGCGGGACTCATCGCGCTGGCCGCGAATATCGGCATCGGCATCGCGGCGTTCGGCTCGGCGCTCGGCCAGGGCCGCATGGCCGCGTCGGCGATGGAATCAATCGGCCGCAATCCCAACAGCGCGGGCGCGATATTCACCCCGATGATCATCGGCCTCGCCTTCATCGAAGCGCTGACCCTGTACGCACTCGTGATCGCATTCTTTCTACAGGGCAAGATCTAAGGTTCGCAACGGTCCGAGACAACGGGCGGCGAGAAAACCTCGCCGCCTCGTTCTTTTGGCCGCGCTCATTAATCCCGGCGCTTTGCGCCTTGGAGGACGTCGAAAGGGCCGCGGCGTTTTTCTCTTCTTAGCAGGACATACATGGCGCCGGCGCCGCCGTCTGGCTGGCGCGCCGTGGTGAATGCGAGCACGTGGCCGCCGAGGCCGCCGGCCAGCCATTGCGATACCGCGTGTTTGAGAACCGGCCGCCCGCCGGGCGAGCCGAGACCGCGGCCGTGCACGATCAGCACGGCACGCAATCCCTTTCTCACACAATCGAGGATGAAGCTTCTTAGCGCGTCCTTCGCCGCAGGCTGGATCATGCCGTGCAAATCGATATGCGCCTGCATTGCATATTCGCCGCGGCGCAGCCGCGACGACAGCCGCGGATCGAGCCCGACGCGCGCGCCCTCGACGTATTCGTCGCTCTCGGTGATATCGAACTCGCCCTGACCCGTAACGAGATCGTAGAGCTGCGCGAGTACTTCGGCGTCTTCGCTGACGATCGTGTGATTAAGCGTGAGCTCCGGAGTGATTCGCGCGGCGCGCCCGTTGGTGATCGGCCGCACGCCCTCAACCGCGCGGCGAAAGATGTCCTCCTCGTTTTCGGTGACGGGCTCGGGCTTGGGTGGAGGCGGTGGCGGAGCGACAATCTTCTTCGCGCCGGCCGGCGCGACGATCTGCCGCTCCGCGAGCATCTTCTTTAAGTCGCGAAATGGCGACGCGAAGGCTTCCTTGGGCTCCGGCCGCCTGGCCGTATGGTCACGCTCGCTGCCGCGCTTTTTCTTCTTCGCCATCGTGAGCGCAACGATCATATCCGGCTTTCGATGTGATGTCGGTATCCATCCGATTATTTCTCTCGACGTGGGCGCGCCGCGGATGATCGGCTGCGACACATTTACTAGACTCGTGCGCGAGTCTGCCGCTCGCGAAACTTGAGGAATCGATGCGCAAGGCAATCACGATCGTCTTCATCCTGCTGGGCCTGGTGTTCATCGGAGTGTTCGGTGTTCTGCTCTACGCCTACTTCAATTTGAATTCGATCATCGCGGACAACCAGGGCCGGGTGCTGGCAGCGGTCAGCAACGCACTCGGCCGCGATGTGCAGGCCGGCGCAATCAAGGCCTCGCTCGGATGGGGCGTGTCGGCCGAAGTTTCGGATCTGAAAGTCGCCGACGATCCCGCGATTTCGCAACAGCCGTTTATCCAGGCCGATACGGTCTCGGCCAAGCTCAACCTGATGCCGCTTTTGTCGCGGCATCTCGATATCACCGAGGTCGTGCTCGAAAAGCCGGTGATCAACGTGATCCAGGCCAGTGACGGCCAGCTCAACGTCTCGACGATCGGCAAGAAGCACGAGGAGCACGTCGCTCCTCCGCAGCCGACTGGCGCCGAGCAAGGCGGCGCCGCGGGCGGAACTCCGCTCGAAGGGGCAGGTGGTGAGAAGAAGCCGGGCGCGCTGCCCTCGCTCTACGTCAAGAACTTCACCGTCGAGGATGGCCAGCTCGTGTTCGAGCAGCAGGCGACCGGCACCAAGCTGACAGTGAACTCCATCGAACTGCACGTGCGCAACTTCGCTTTCGATCAGGCCTTCGAAGTTGACCTCGCGATGGCGGCGCTCGGCGACAAGTCGAACGTCAACGTGAGCGCGAATGTCGGTCCGGTGATGCAGGCAGGTGCGCTCAATGTCGACGCGATTCCGCTCTCGGCCAAGGTTTCTGTCGGGCCGATCGATTTCGATTCATTGAAATCGATCGCGATGCTGGCGAAGTCGATTCCGCCCAAGCTCACGATCGCGCAGCCGCTTTCCGTTGACGCGACTGCCGACGGCACCGTGGCTGCGATCAAGTTCACCGCGACAACCGATCTGACAGCGAATCAGATCAGCTTCGGCGACACCTTCAGCAAGCCCGCGAGTCTGCCGCTCAAGGTTTCGGCCGACGGCACACGCAATGGAGCGAAGATCGAAATCGCACTGGCCGAAGTGACGCTCGGCGACATCGATCTCAAGGCGACTGATATCCGGCTCGCGCCGATGTCGGCGCGCGTCGATACCGACAGTTTCGATCTCGCCCCGCTGGGCAAGCTGGTTCCGCCGATCGCGAAATATGATCTCAGCGGCAAGACCGAAGTTCACGTGAACGCCGCGCTCGTTGGGGGCAAACCGTCGGCGAATGGCACCGTGGTCCTCACGTCGGTCGCGCTCGCGATACCGGATCAGAAAGCGCCGCCACTCGGCGGTCTCAGCGGCACGATTAAGCTCGCGGGCAACACCGCAGAGGTCGGTCCACTGACATTCAATCTCGGTCAATCCCACGGAACGCTCAGCAGTCACGTCGAGTCGATTCAGCCGGTGCGGCTGACGTATCAGCTCAATGCCGACGCGATTCATCTGGCCGATCTCGTGCCGAGCCGGCCGCCGGATGAGCAGATAAATCAACTTGCCTCGAACGGCTCGGTCGCGATGAGCGATGCAGGCCCGGCCGTGAATGCGCACGTTACCTCGGCCTCGGGCAATCTCGCGAAAGTCGCTTATCAAAGTCTCGCGCTCGACGGTTCACTTGCGGGCAAGAGCGCGCGTGTCACGTCGCTTCGGGTGAATGCGTTCTCAGGCTCGATCGCGGCGACGGCCGACACGCAGCTCGCGGCCAAGGCGCCTTTCAATACCGCGATCAACTTCTCGCGCATCGATGTGCAGCAGGCGCTGCAATCGCAGGACTCGAAAGCGGCGGGGATGGTGCGCGGATCGGTGACCGGCAACATCACTGTGTCCGGCGTGGCCGGAACCTTCGACCAGATGAAGCCGACCTTCCGCGGCAATGGCCGCGTCGCGCTCGCCAACGGCAAGCTGGTCGGCGTCAACGTGGCGGCGGATGCGCTGAAGAAGGTCCAGAACCTGCCGGGGATCGGCAACCTGATTTCGCCCGCGATCATCGCAAAGCATCCCGAGTTGTTCTCGAACCCCGACACCGACATCCAGAGCGCGAGCCTGAGCTTCGTGCTGCAAGGACCGCGGCTGACCTCGCACGACATCGTTATCAAGAACGTTGACTACGGGATGACCGGCGACGGCTGGTTCGACATGGACAAGAACATCGACCTGGCTGCGATAATCACGCTCTCGCGTCCGTTCACCCAGGAGCTGGTTGGTGAGCGGCAGAATATCGTGTACGTCACGAACAACAACGGCGAAGTTAGTATCCCGCTGCAGGTCGTCGGCCAATTGCCCAAGCCTCGCGTTCTGCCCGACGTGCAGCAACTCGTGCAGCAGGCGGGAAGCCGGGCAGTCGAGGCGCAGGGGCAAAAGGCGATCAACAAGTTCCTGGGCAAGAAGGGCTTGGGCGGCTTGCTGGGCGGCGGCGATAACGGCGGTGGAGGCGGGGGCGGCAACAACAATCCGCCGCCGAATCCGCTCGATCAGCTGAAGAAGTTTTTCTAGTCGCGGGCGCTCGTTCCTGTCCGCGACTATAGCGCCGCTGGCACGATCTTACTGATGTCACTGATTGTCATGCCGAGTGAAGGCTGCCGTCTTTGGTTCGTCATTCCGAGGTAAGTGAGCACCTGGCAAACGGCCGTTTTCCGTCTCCCGCACAGAGTAGGAGCGCCCTGGAATGATTCACAGAGTCTCAGGATGACGGACGGAAAATCGACTCACCTCCCGTCGGGTTCAGCGACCGTCGACTCTTTGCCACAGCATAAGTCCGTAGGGTTCGGTACGCAAAGCGTGCTCGCTTTGAGCGAGACGCAGAACCTCTCCCTTGCCCGGCCAGCGGAGGAGTTTGCGAGGCGGAGTTTTGTGGAGCGCGATTCTGCACCTTCGCTCGCGTGACTAACTGATAAGAGCAGCGTCTCCTTGGGACGGAGACCGTCACATGCGCTATGTTGCTGGGGTTCGGCGGTGACCCAGTGGCAAAGCTAACGAGGTTCACACGGCGTTATCGTCA
>DATJMX010000033.1 GCA_035508495.1 Candidatus Binataceae bacterium | reverse complement strand
GTATTGCTACCACCAGCCCCTCAAACTGGCGTGTCTGCCATTCCACCACCCGCGCATCGAGAAGTTCCGGATCGAAGAAGAGGGGGCCGAATCCGGAGCGGACTTGCGCCGCTATTTGGTCGCCGGCGATACCGCGCCCGCTGGCGGCGCTGCTGGAGCGGCCGGCGGTGCGACATTCTTCGGCTTTGACGATGGCATCACGCTGCCGCCGAACGATCGGTTGAAGATACTTCCCGTCATGCGCTGCGTCGAGGCATAGGCGAGGAAGATCGAAGTCGCGAAGAACACTACGGCGAGCGCGCTCGTCGCCCGCGTCAGCGCATTGCCTGCGCCCGACGCGCCGAACACGGTCTGGCTCGAACCGCCAAAGACCGCGCCGACATCGGCGCCCTTGCCATGCTGGATCAAAATAATGATCACGAGCGAGAGGCAAACAACCACGTGAATCGCGACTACTGCTGTTACCATCTTCCGTTTAATGCGTCTGCGCCCGGACGATGCGGGCAAACGAATCAGCCTTTAAGGATGCCGTGCCGACCAGAGCCCCGTCAATATCGGGTTTGGAGAGCAACGAGTCAACATTTTCATCATTGACGCTGCCGCCGTACAAGATCTGCACGACCTGGGCGGGATCGTGGCCGAAGCGCTCGTTGAATGCGCCGCGCAGGGCGCCGTGGATCGATTCGGCCTGCTGCGGGGTTGCGGTGCGGCCGGTGCCGATGGCCCATACCGGCTCGTAAGCCAGGATGATCCCGGCGGCCTCTTCGTTGGTCACGTCGGCGAGCCCGCCTTCCATCTGGCGCAGGACGACTTCGATCGCGCGCCCGCGATCGTGCTCCTCCTGCGTCTCGCCGATACAGAGGATCGGCACGAGGCCGTGATTGATCGCGGAGCGCACCTTCTTGCCGATTAGAATGTCGTTCTCGCCAAAGATGTGCCGGCGCTCCGAATGGCCGAGGATAACGTGGGTCACGCCGAACGCCTTCAGCATCAAGGGTGAGATCTCGCCGGTGAAGGCGCCTTTCTCCTCGTAGTGCATGTTCTGCGCGCCGAGCAGTATCGGCGAGCTTTTGAGCGCCTCGGCGACCGCAGGGATCAGAATCGCGGGCGGAGCGACCAGTGCCTCGCGATCGGCGAGCAGGTCGCGGGCATCACGCTCAACGTTCGCGCGCAAGGCCGCGATCAGCTCGAGCGCCGAGGCCGGCGTCATATTCATCTTCCAGTTGGCTGCGATGAGCTTTTTTCGCATTAGAGGGTGAGCCTGTGGGCGCCTGCGTCGCGAGCGCGCGTGCTTGAGTCGCTATCCTTCCAGAGCCTTGACGCCCGGCAGCTCGATGCCCTCGAGGAACTCGAGGGTCGCGCCGCCGCCGGTCGAGATGTGAGTAAACTGCTTGGCCCACGGCTGATGGCCAACTGCTGCCGCCGTGTCGCCCCCGCCGATCAGGGATTTGACGCCGGGTTGGTTCGCTAGCGCTTCCCCGACGCGCATCGTGCCGTGCGAGAATTCGGGAATCTCAAAAAAACCGAGCGGGCCGTTCCATATGACCGTCCTGGCGCGCGCGATTTCCGCTATAAACGCATCGACGGTCGCGGGTCCGATATCGAGGCCAATCATGTCGGCGGGAATATCGGTCATGACGGCGATACTCGCGACGGCGTCGGGGGCCAGCGCTACCACGTGATCAATGGGCAGCACGATGCGCTTGTTCTTGCTGCGCGCTTCGGTGAGCAGCTCGCGCGCGAGATCGAGCTTGTCTTCCTCGACGCGGGATTTGCCGATCGGCGTGCCCTGGGCCTTGAGGAACGTGTAAGCCATCGCGCCGCCGATAAGAATCGCATCGAGGCGCTGGATGAAGCTTTTTATAACGCCGATCTTGTCTGAGACTTTGGCGCCGCCAAGGATGGCGATCGCGGGCCGCTCGGGATTGTCCATCACCGCGCGCAGCGCCTCGAGCTCGCGCATCATCAGGAAGCCCGCGGCGCGTATCGGGATAAACTTCGTGACGCCCACCGTCGAGGCGTGCGGGCGATGGGCCGAGCCGAATGCGTCGTTGATATAGACCTGCTTGCCGCGCGCGAGCTCATGCGCGAAGTCGCGATCGTTGGCTTCTTCCTCGGGATGAAAACGCAGGTTTTCGAGCAGGATCGCTTCGCCCGGCTTCAGCGTCTCGACCATCCTGCCGCTGACCTCGCCGATACAATCGGGCGCCAGTGCGACCTTCTTGCCGAGCAGCGTCGAGAGGTACTCAGCGACCGGCTTGAGACTCAGTTCAGGCGAGCGTTCCTTGGGGCGCCCGAGATGCGAGCAGAGCACAGCGGAGCCGCCCTTTTCGAGGACGTAGCGAATCGTGTCCATGCTCGCGTCGATTCGCTCGGTGTCGGTGATCTTGCCCTCGCGCAGCGGCACATTGAAGTCGCATCGCACGAGGACCTTCTTGGTGTTCAGATCCAATGCGGTGATCGGCTGCGCCGGCATCAGACAATCCTCAGCTTCATCAGGCCGCGGCTAAATCTTCGAAGCGACGAAAGCGGTCACGTCGCAGAGCCGGTTCGAGTAACCCCATTCGTTGTCGTACCACGAGAACACCTTGATGAGCCGCTTGCCGATGACCTTGGTGAGGGGTGCGTCGAAGATTGACGAATGCGGGTTGCCGTTGAGATCGACAGACACGAGCAGCGCTTCGCTATAGGCGAGGATGCCCTTGAGCGGACCCTCGGCCGCAGTGCGGACGGCATTGTTGATCGCCTTCTCATCCGCGTCGCGCTCGATCGTCGCCGTCAGATCGACGACTGAAACGTTGGGCGTCGGCACGCGAATCGCGAGGCCGTCGAGCTTGCCCTTGAGCGCGGGCAGCACCAGGCCGATCGCCTTGGCGGCGCCGGTTGAGGTCGGCACCATCGAGACCGCCGCGCTGCGTGCGCGCCGCAGATCCTTATGCGGACCGTCCTGCAGATTTTGGTCGGCAGTGTAAGCATGCACGGTTGTCATGAGGCCGTGGGTGATGCCGAAATTCTCGTGAATCACCTTCGCCAGAGGCGCGAGGCAGTTGGTTGTGCACGAGGCATTGGAGATGACGTCATGCCTGGTGCCGTCGTAGTCGCTCTGGTTGACGCCGAGACATAACGTCACGTCGGCGCCCTCGGCGGGAGCGCTGATGATAACCTTTCTCGCTCCCGCGGAGAGATGCATCGCGGCTTTGTCGCGCGCGGTGAAAAGCCCGGTCGATTCGACCACGACCTGCACGCCGAGCTTGTTCCATGGCAGCTTCGAGGGATCGCGCTCGGCGAGGACCTGGATCGCCTTGCCATCGATGTGGATCGCGCCGCCCTCGGCCTTGATCTCATGCTTGAGAGTGCCGTGAACTGAGTCGTACTTGAGCAGATGCGCCAGCGTGGGCGCGTCGGTGATGTCGTTGACGGCAACGACTTCGAGGTCGTTCCTGCCGAGAGCCGCGCGATAGAACATCCGCCCGATACGGCCGAAGCCGTTGATCGCGATTTTGGTTGCCACGCTTCAAGTCCTCCCTAATAGGCTGTGCGCCGGCACAGAATCCGCACCTTAGAAAAGTCCAGACCTCGGGTTCAAGCGCCGGAAAAAATACTTTGGCACATCCGCAGTCATCACGCTCGCCGGGGAAAGGCAGAAACCAGGATCCGGAAGTAACCACAAAGGACACAAAGGGCACTAAGAAAGAACCTGTTTAGAAGCGGCGCTGCGCCGCTTCTCATCGTGCTCTTTGTGTCCTTTGTGGCGAGATCTGGATTCTCAAGTCGCACGTCCGTGAATCGCTCGGCTGCAGTGAGCGTCTTTTATCGTACGCGGGCGGGGCCGCTAGTGTTGCCCTTAAGGATACCCGTATAATGGTGCGGGCTTTGAAGTGACGGTTTTATGCTCCATCAGGTGAGCGGCGCGGGCGGAACTGGGGTGGTGGATCTGGTGCTGGGCACGGGGCCAGTCGTCGCCGTCGTGCTATGGACGCTGGTGGCCTTTTCGATCACCGAGTGGGGTATAATCCTCTACAAGATGGTTTCGGTATCGCGTGCGCGGCGTGAGTCCGAGCGTTTCATTTCGATCTTCTGGGAATCGAAGAATCTGGCCGCGATTCACACCGCTTCAGTCGGCATGAAGCATAGCCCGGTCGCCCAGGTCTTTCGCGCCGGCTACCAGGAGTTGCTACAGCTCACGCGCGCCAAGCGGCAGGCTGTCGGCGCGGAGGGCGGATTCTCGACGGACCTCGGCGGTATCCAGAACGTATCTCGCGCCATGAAGCGGCAGGAGAATGTCGAGCTGACCAAGCTCGAATACGGCATCACGTTCCTCGCCACTACCGGCTCGTCGTGCCCGTTTATCGGCCTCTTCGGCACGGTCTGGGGCATCATGACTGCCTTCCTGGGACTCTCGGCGGCGCATTCGTCGAGTATCCAGGCGGTGGCGCCCGGTATCGCCGAGGCGCTTATCACGACTGCGGTCGGCCTCGTCGCCGCGATACCAGCGCAGATGTTCTTTAATTACTTCACGGCGCGCGTGCGCGTGCTCGCCACCGAGATGGATAACTTCACGTCTGAATTCCTCAACATCGCCGAGCGTCACTTCTTGTCGTAGGCGCAGCCGATGGCATTCGAACCCGGACAGCGCGGTCAATTCGTTTCGCAGATCAACGTCACGCCGCTGGTCGACGTGATGCTGGTGCTGCTCGTGATCTTCATGGTCACCGCGCCGATTATCCAGCAAGGCGTGGATGTGAGCCTGCCCAAGGTCAAGGCCGAGGCGCTGCCGGGCAAGGAAGAGCAGTTCGTTGTATCCATCACGCGCAACAACGAGATCTATCTGAACGACGCCAAGCTGAGCGCCGATCAACTGACCGATAAGCTGGCCGCGATCTCGCAGGAGCGTCCCGACCGCCAGGTTTTTATCCGCGCCGACGAGCAAGTGCCGTACGGCGAGGTGATCCGCACGATGGCCGCGATTAAGGCCGCGGGAATCGAGAACGTCGGAATGGTGACCGAGATGCCGACCGACGGCGGAGCAGGAGCGGCCGAAGGCGGGCGCAAGCGTGGCGAAAAATGATCGGCACGATGATGCGCGGCCAGCGCGGATCGGCTACGCCGCGGCAATCTTCTTCTCAGCGATCGGGCATGTAGCCCTGTTCGCATTCGTTTTTATTTTCCTGCCGCGCTACCTGCATTCCGACGAGGCGCCGCCGCCGTCATACACGGTAAAGATCGTCGATTCGCTGCCCGCCGGCGATCTGGGCAGCCATTTGCCGCGGCTTGCGCCGCGCGAGACCAAGCAGGAGGCGAAGGCCGAGGAGCATAAGGCCGAAGAGCCGAAGATCAAGGTTGAGCCGCCCAAGCCGGAGCTCGCACCCGACAACGATAAGAACGCGCTCGCGATGAACCTCGCGAGTGTCACGCCGACTCCCACTCCGACGCCCGAGCCCACCGTGGAACCAACGGTTGAAGCTACGTTGGAGCCAACGCCGGAGCCGACTGAGAAGCCAACGCCAAAGCCGAGGCCCTCGCATACAAAGCACGCGACACCGAAACCGACGCCCGCAAGTTCGAAGAATCATAACAAGCCAAAAGCCGAGGCCACGGTCGCGATCGCGCGCGTCGATAAGGCTATCGTCGCGGCAAAGCTCGCCAAGCTGCGGGAGCAGCTGATGAAGGAGCATATCGAGCAGCTCGCAAAAAAGAACGCCGAAGACGCCGACAGCGACGACGATGACGATAGCGATACGAGCAATGCGACCGGTCCCTCGGGAGGCGGTCCTGTAGCGGCCAACTCGGCGACCGCGGGCAAAGGCTACGGTATCGGCTCCGGCACCGGTAGCATGGGGATTCAACAGGACCCTGAATTTCTGCTGTACTATCAGTCAGTGGAAGATAGGATAAAGAAGGCGTGGACGTTTTTAGGCGGTTCGAACGATCTGACGGCAACCGTGGATTTTTCGATCGGCCCCGACGGCACGCTGACTTCGGCGAAGATTGGTAACAGCTCCAAGGACGGAGCCTTCGACGATTCCGTGATTCGTGCGATCAAGCGTGCCGCGCCGTTTCCGCCGCCGCCAGAGAAGTATCGCAATCAGTTCAGCGGCGGTATCGAAGCAGTCTTCAACATGGGCGAGCTGAAGTCTTGACGCGCGTGGCGATGGAGGAGCGGATGAGGCGGCGGATTACATCATGCATTGCACCAGTGCTCGCCGTTTTCAGAATTCAAACGCGCGTGATCGGTTTATCTGCGATCGTCTTTGCCATCGCGATTGCGGCCACGCCGCAGCTCGCCGCTGCGCAGCCGATCAAGATGGTCATCACTGGCGCGGGCAGTATCTCGTCGGTCGCGATCTCGGGACTCAAGAACCAGGGCGGCGACGATAATCATCAGATCTCGGACGCCTTCACCACGACACTGCAGCGCGATCTCGAGCTCTCCGGATATTTCCGCATCGTCAATCCGCATTCGTATATCGAAGATCCGCAGACCTCGGGATTCGAGCTGGGTCAGTTCAACTTCGCCGATTGGCGATCGATCAACGCCGACTTTCTCGTCAAGGGCGCCGTGAGCGGTGACGGCACCAACGCCAAGCTGACGGCCTATTTCTATGACGTCGCGCAGCAGCGCCGGATGATGGGCAAGAATTTCAGCGGCGGTGTCGGCGACGTGCCGCGCATGGCGCGCCGCTTTGCCGACGCCGTGCTTCAGGCCACCACCGGGATCAAGGGGCCTTTCGACAGCAAGCTCGCCTACGCCTCGACCCGCGCCGGCCGCTTCAAGGAAATCTATACCCAGTCGATCGAAGGTGAGGAGCTTTTTCAACTGACCAATAATCCCACGATAAATATTTTCCCTAGCTTTGATCGCAGCGGGCGCTATCTGCTCTATCTGTCGTACAAAACGATGGAGCCCGCGCTGTACCTTGCCGATCTGCAACAAAAGCGTGAGACGAGAATCGAAAGCTCGCACGGCCGCACTATCGGTGGCGCGGTCTCGCCTGATGGCACGCGGATCGTTGCAGCGGTCGAGCGTGGCGGCTCGACCAACCTGTTCCTGCTGACGCGCGAGGGTGAGGAAATCAGCCAGCTCACCGACACCAACGGTATCAACGTGAGCCCCGTGTTCTCGCCCGATGGCGCGCAGATCGCGTTTACGTCGGATCGCTCGGGCACGCCGCAGATTTACGTGATGCCGACTGACGGCGGCAAAGCGAAACGCCTCACCTACAGCGGCGATTACAATACGACGCCGGCGTTCTCGCCGGCGGGCGATAAAATCGCCTACCAGGCTCGGCACGGCCGCTTCGATATCTTCGTGATTCCGCTGAGCGGCGGCGAGCCCAAGCAGGTGACCGACAGCGAAGGCAGCAACGAATATCCGACCTGGTCGCCCGATGGACGTTACATTGCGTTCAGCTCAACGCGTGGCGGCCGGTCACGAATCTATGTTTTGATGGTAAGTGCGCAGAAAGTTATCGGTCCATTGACGGAGGGTAAGGGTGATGACACGTGTCCAGCGTGGTCGGGGTGGTTGGGTGACTGATAGGCGAAGATTAACTGGAGCCGGCGCGTTCGTCTTGCTCGCGATGAGTTTGGCGATCGCAGGATGCTCGTCGAAGAAGGCAACGCCGCTTCCAAATGCGAACCAGGGCGCCTCGGGAATGGGTGAATCCGGCACCGGTTCCGGCTCATTGCAGCAGATGCAGAACGGGACGCTTGGTTCAGGCCAGGGCGGCCCTCTGGCGGACATCCATTTCGGCTACAACGACTACACGATCCAGCCGCAAGACGGCGAAGTGCTGAAGAGCAACGCGCGATGGTTGGAGTCCAATCCCAACTCGCGCGTGCAAGTCGAAGGGCATTGTGACCAGCGCGGCTCGGAGGATTACAATATCGCTCTGGGCGCCAAGCGCGCACAGGCGGCCAAGGATTACCTGGTGACGCTCGGAGTTTCGCCGGGCCGTATATCGACCATCAGCTATGGCAAGGAGCTGCCGATTTGTACCGAAAACGACGAATCCTGCTGGGCCCAGAATCGCCGCGATCACTTCGCCGTTTCGCAATGAGCTGTAATCGAATGCGGAGCGTTATCTTCAAGGTCGTCGGCGTCGCCGCCGTGGCAGTTTTTGTCGCGGGCTGCGCGAACGATACCGACGTCCAGCAGCTGAATCAGAATGAATTCACCCTGCGCGGCATGATCGCGAGCGATCGGCAGCAGATCGACGCGCTCCAGCAGCAAGTGCGTCAGCAGAACGATGTAATCGCGGAGATGAAGCACGGCGCTTCAACTGACACCGGCGCGGCGCCTGACCAGGGCGTCAACGCGCGACTCGCCAAGCTCGAGACCGAGGTGAGCGCGCTCAACGCCGGGATGGTTGCGACGCCGAGTAATCCAGCCGCCGGCGCCAATCCTCCCGGGACGCCGCCTCCGGCGGAGGGCGCCGAGCCCGGAACCGCGCCGCCCAACGCTGAGGCTTCGATGCCGCCTGCGACCGAAGGAGCTGCCGCGGAAGCTGCGCCAGTCGAGCCGCCGCCGACCTGGCCCAACGATCTCGATGCTGAAATCGAATCGTCGCAGACCTCGAAAGAGCCGGGCGTCAAGCTTTATCGCGAAGGCCTCGACGCGATGAAGGCGCAGAACTATCCACTGGCAGTCAACAAATTCACCAAGCTGCAGCATCAGTATCCCAAGTCGGAGCTGAGCGAGCCCGCGCAATATTTCGCCGCCAACGCGCTTTATGAAACGGGCAAGTACGACCAGTCGATCCTGCAGTTCAACGATCTCGTGATGCGCTATCCGAAGGGCCGCTTCGCGAGTCCGGCGCTTCTGCGCGAGGCCCAGGCGTTCGAGAAGATGAACGATCGAATCGACGCGCGCCTGACGCTGCAGAAGCTGGTCTCCGATCATGCGGGCTCGCCGGAAGCGAACTCGGCGAATGAGATGATGAAGCAGCTGCAGACCGATTGAGCCGGCCAATTTGGATGCCGTTCTGTGGGCATCCTGTGAGACGATGGAGATCATCCGCGACCTGAACGCGCTCGGGCGCAACCCATACCCCGTGGTGACGCTGGGCAATTTCGACGGCGTGCACATGGGGCATCATGCGATCCTGCGCGCCGTGATCGATCGCGCGCGCGCCGCGGGCGGCACCGCCTTCGCGATTACCTTCGATCCGCTGCCCGCCAAGCTGCTCGCGCCGAAGCACGCGCCGCAACTGATCATGGTACCCGAGGATCGCTTTGAGCTGATGCGGTTATCCGGCATCGACGGCGTGATCGTGCTCGACTTCACGCGCGAGCTGAGTGCGCTCGAGCCGCGTGAGTTCATCCGCGATTATCTCATTGGAAAAATCGGCGTGCGCGAAGTCGTCGTTGGTCACAGCGTGAGCTTCGGCCACAATCGCGCCGGAAACGCAGCCGTGATGGTCGAGCTCGGCAACGAATTCGGCTTCGATACGACGGTCGTCGGTCCGGTCAAGGCGGGTGGCGTCGCGGTCAGCTCAACCAAGGTTCGCGAGGCGATTCGCGCGGGCGACCTGCGTACCGCGGCGAAGATGCTCGGGCGGTTGCACTTCCTGCACGGCGAAGTAGTTCATGGCCGCGAGCGCGGCCGCACCATTGGTTTCCCCACGGCGAATATCGAAAGCGAAACCGAATGCATCCCGCCCGACGGTGTCTATGCGACGAGGATCGTACTCGAGGACGGCGCCTGGGGCTCGATAACCAACATCGGGATGCGCCCCACGTTCGCCGAAGCGGCGCGCTCGATCGAAGCCCACATCTTCAACTTCAACCGCGACATTTACGGCCAGCGCGTAAAGCTCGAAGTGATAGAACGCATCCGCCCCGAAAAAAAGTTCGACTCCCCCGAAGCGCTGAAACACCAGATCGCGCTAGACCTGGGCAAAGCCAAAGAAATCCTGGCGTCCGTCTAGTTCCGCCGTCACTTCCGTCAACAACCTGTCAACTAACAATCCCGATTCCCAAAAATCCCTCTCCCTGACCGGGAGAGGTCGGCGGCGCATCGCGCCCGCCGGGTGAGGTTATTCCGATCCCCTCGCCTAGGATAAGGAGAGGAGACCCGAATGGCGGGCTTCCTAATAGAAGCTCCGAATTGAGATTCGAGTGGCGGGATGTTAACCGTCGGTTATGCGATGGCTGCATACCGCGATGCTGGCGAGTGTAACCTGGTATCTGATGCTGCCGCCGCCTGCTGACGGTATTCCCAACAGGCGCCTCACCTTCGAGCCGCTTTCACAATGGCTGATGCTCGATCACTTCGATTCGCAAAGGAGTTGCGAGGCCATCCGAACGAAGCTCATCGAACAGATGCCTGGCTCGGCCATCGATACTTCACGATGCGTCCCATCCAACGCGCCTGAACTGAATCGACCCAAGCTCCAGCCGGGCGTCGGCTGAATGCGCATTGACTTTGCGCGGTACGGGACTGAAGATTTGGTTCGAGGCGCCCTCCTATGAAGAAACTGAGCATTCTTGCGGCCCTGGGCACGATCGCATTCGCGGCGACTGCGTTCGCCGGTGCGACGATCGATCTCAAACCGAGCCTGACTGCTCAGCAGAAAGCGCATCTGCATACCCTCTATGATCATCCTCTAACCCAGGTCGTCGCCAACAAGGACGTCAAGGTTGTAGTCACGACCGACGCGATCATGCGCTCATGCTGCATGCCGCCGAACCTGGTGGTCTCCGGCAAAGTCACCAACACCAGCGATCGGCCGATCGATTACGTGCATCTGGTCTTTTCCTTCGAGGACAAGGACGGCAAGGTGCTCCACGCCGAGAGCATGTACAACGAGAAGGCCGAGAGCATGAACGACGATCCCGAGGTGCAGCGCGTGCTCGGCGAGAAGCCGCATTTCACGCCGCTCAAGCCGGGAGAGACCGACAATTTCCGTTTTTCGATTCCCTATCCGATGCTGCCGAACTTCACCCAGGTCGAGTTGTTCTCGAATCAGACCGCGGATCTGGCGCAGCGCTGATCGGTCACGCTACATTTCCATCTGATGTCTCAAATTGGCGAGATCGATCCGATCGCGCTCAAGCATCGGCGCGATCAGGGTGAAGATGTTTTCGTGCTGGACGTGCGCGAGCCGCAGGAGATCGAGATCGCGCCGTTTCCCGGCGCGGCGCACATTCCGATGGGCGATATCCCGTCGCGCCTGACCGAGCTCGATTCCGATCGCGAGACGGTCGTCGTATGTCATCACGGCGTGCGCAGCGCGCAGGTCGCGATTTATCTGGCGCGGATGGGCTTCGAGCGCGTGCTCAACCTGACCGGTGGTATCGACGCATGGTCGGAGGAAGTTGACCCCTCAACGCCGCGCTACTAACAGCCCCGCAAAATGGCGATAATCGCCGGTGAGGGCACTGCCATGACATTTCTAGCGGCCGCTGTTCAGATGGCGGCGAAGTCCGACAAGTCCGAAAACCTGGAGCGCGCTGAGCGCCTGATTCGGCTGGCAGCCGCGCGGGGAGCGAATCTCGCCGCGTTGCCCGAGATGTTCAACTGGCGCGGCAAGCGCTCGGGAGAGGCAGCGGCGGCGGAAACGCTCGAAGGCGAGTCGCTCGCGCTGATGGCGCGGCTTGCGCGCGAGCTCCAGATCTATCTGGTCGCGGGATCGATCACCGAGCAGGCTCCCGGCAACACCCGCAACTACAATACGTCGGTGCTGTTCGCGCCCAATGGCAGCCGCGCCGCGGTCTATCGCAAGATTCATCTTTTCGATGTCGATCTGCCCGGCCGCGTCACCGTGCGCGAGTCCGACATGAAGCTGCCCGGCGCCGACGTCGTATCGGCGGACACGCAGCTCGGCAATCTCGGGTTGACAATCTGTTACGATATTCGCTTCCCAGAGCTGTTCCGCCGCCTGACATGGGCGGGCGCACAGATCATCACGCTGCCGAGCGCGTTTACCTTCCCGACCGGAGAAGCGCACTGGGAGGCGCTGATCCGGGCGCGTGCAATCGAGAACCAGGTCTACATGATCGCGCCGGCGCAGTTCGGCCCCAACGTCCATGGCTTCAGCGACTACGGCAATTCGATGATCGTTGATCCCTGGGGCCGCGTGCTCGCCCGCGCCGCCGACCAGGAGGGCGTCGTCATAGCGCCGATCGATCTCGACTACCAGGAACGCGTCCGCCGCGAGATCCCCGCGTTGAAGCACGCCCGCCTGCGCGAAACCCCGAGCTAGATAGGGAGCGCCGCCATGTGCAGGTCCGAAGATATAGGTCGCGTTGCCGAGTTACTGTGTCGGGTTCGGGAGGCGAGCGGACACACTTCGATTGCAACGGGCGCGCGCCACTGGTTCCCCTTCCCGTGCGGGAAGGGAAGTTTGTGGGCAGAGCCTGGTTGGGCCAGTAGCTGACTATTTTCGAAGTTTCGATTTGCTTCTCAGAATGTCTTCAGTCCGGTTTTTGCGATGTCCTCATAGGAGGGTCGAGATGAAGACTCTGGCAGGATGTTTGGCAATCGCCTCGATTATCGCCGTCGCAGGAATTGCCGCTGCGCACGATATGTCGGCGATGGATATGCATGGCGACGTGCCTTCGTCGTCGCCCAACGGCATGAGCGGCTCCGAAATGATGATGGACGTGCACATGAAGATGACGGCGCCGCGTCCCGCCTCGCAGGCCGACCAGGAGCGGGCCGCATACGTGATGGAATCGTGCCGGCGTGCGCTGCTGCCGTATCGCAACTATCACGTTGCGCTGGCGCAGGCCTTTCGCGTCTTTCTGCCGCAGATCCCACAACCGGTTTATCACTTCACCAACTACACCTGGAGTGGCGCCGAGTATCGCGGCGAGTTCAACCTAGATCATCCTGGCTCCGTGCTCTACGTGAAGGGTGACAGCGGCGACTACGAGCTGGTCGGAGCGATGTACAGCGCGCCGGCTGACTACTCCGAGGATCAGCTCAACGACCTGATTCCACTCAGCGTCGCGCGATGGCATCAGCATGTTAATATCTGCCTGCCCGCGGGCATCTCGATCGACGATCTGCTGATGGGCGAAGTTGGCGCGGGTCATCCAGGGATGCCCGGGATGCTGCCGGTCGTGAACAACCCCTCAGCCGAGACCATCAATCAGAAGGTGGGATTCCTCGCCGACGGACGCTTCGGCTTCGAGGGGAAGATCGCGGACCGCACTGCGTGCGAGGCCGCGGGCGGCCATTTCGTGCCGCTCGCGTTCGGCTGGATGGTCCACGTCTATCCCCTCGGCACCGACGACATGAAGGTCGCCTTCGGCCTGAGCGTCCCAAAACCACCGTCTAATTGATTCGCGCGCGGCTCTGCGCAGATTACACTTGAGATGTGCGCCTTGACGTGAGAGGCGCGCGCGCGTTAAGCAGCATCCGTCCACCCGCGGATTCGAGACTGCGATCGTCGCGTATTCGATTCCCTGCACGATTCGGCTTCCTCCCACGCTCCGCGAAGCCGGAACGCGCCGCGATCGCTTTTCCGTGACTCACTCGGCGCGGCTGGATATGATGCGTCTCGCCAAGAGGAACGCGTTGAAGGATTTGTCGTATGGCTGATGGACCGCTGGTTGGTTTTCGAATTGTCGATCTGACCGCCGTAATATCGGGGCCCTTCTGCACCCAGCTGCTTGGCGACCTCGGCGCCGACATAATCAAAGTCGAGCCTCCCGAAGGCGATTCGATGCGGCGCATCGGCCGTCCGCGCAAGAACGACGTCACCGCGTCCTATCTCAACTTCAACCGCAACAAGCGCAGCATCGTAATCGACATCAAGAAGGAACACGGCCGCGACCTCGTGCGCAGACTGGCGGTCAAGGCCGACGCCCTCGTCGAGAACAACCGTCCGGGCGTCGCCGACCGTCTCGGCATCGGCTATGCCGATATCCGCCGCGCCAATCCCAAGATCGTTTACTGCTCGATTTGTGGCTTCGGTCCCAAGGGCCGCATGGCGAATCATCCGGCATACGATCCCGTTATCCAGGGCTACTCGGGGATGGCGTTCCTGCAGGGCTCGAAGACGGGACAGCCGACCGCAGTGAAGATGGCGCTGGCGGACAAGATCAGCGGCATGACCGCGGCGCTTTCGATCGTGAGCGCGCTGCACGCTGCGAAGAATCGCGGCGTCGGCCAGTACATCCGCGTCCCGATGCTCGAAGCGATGATGGCTTTCGCGGCCAACGACAGCATTTACGGCTACACCTTCGTCCCCGAGGACGAGTACAAGGCGCAGGCGCCCAAGAGCACGACGCTCGACCCGTTCAAGACCAAGGACGGATGGCTGACGATCGCGGCCTTCACCGACGAGCAGAATGAGCGCCTCTGCGCTGCCGCCGGACATCCCGAATGGTGGGATAAGAACATGGAAGCGCGCGAGCGCGGGCGCAACATGATCAAAGGCCTCGCTGCGCTCTTTCCCGAACGCACCACCGCCGAATGGCTCACCATCCTCGAGGCCGCCGACGTTCCTTCAGGCCCGGTTCACAGCTACGAGACACTCTTCCAGGACGAGGAGATCGTCGCCAACGAGAGCTTCAGTCTCTACGAGCATCCCGATGTCGGCACGGTGCGGACCGTGAATCCCGGCGCCCGATTTTCCGAGACGCCGATGAAGATGCGGCGCATCCCGCCCAAGCTTGGCGAGCACACCGACGAAATTCTGCGCGAGGCGGGAATCGAAAAGAGCCAGGTCGAAGAGCTCCGCGCCAGCAAAGTGATCGTGTAGGGACTACTGGCTGCTGAACATCTCGGGCTCGCGCGACTTTAGCCATACGAGTCCGAGATACATGTAGTGGACGCCCGACGATGCGGTCACGGTGACCGTGAGCACCAGCAAATCGTTGAACCATCCGGGCCATGCGACCGGGAAGCGCGTCAGCGCCAGCGTCACGCAGCATAGCTGGAAGAACGTGCTTATCTTGCCGAGATAGCTGGGCGTTACCGGCACCCGCTCGTTGCTGAAGAACGAGACCATCAGGTAACCCACGACGATCACGACGTCGCGCACCAGCACCACGCTCAAAAGGTATCCAGGCAAATCGCCGTTGAGCGTCAGCACTACGAACGCCGACAACAGCATCAGTTTGTCAGCGAAGGGATCGAGATAAGCGCCGAGCTCCGTGCGCGAGTCGAACAGGCGCGCGACCGTGCCGTCGAGGCTGTCGGTCAGCGCCGCGGCGGCAAATACCCACAGCGCCTCGGTGTATCGATGGCGGCTGAGAAAGGTCAGGAAAATCGGCACCGAGCCGAGCCGGCAGAGCGTCAGGAAGTTGGGCAGGTTCAGCAGATGGCGCAGCGCAGGCGGCTCAGGCTTGCGCGGGGCGGCATGCAGCTGCGCCGGCTTATGCACCTGATGCGGATGGGTATGTGGCTGCTGCGATGGCATCGGAGACGAGATCTAGCGTTTCTTGCGTTACGCTGAAAGCGTCGCGGCCTTGCGCAGGCGGCCGGCAACGGGAGGGCTGACGCGCGCGCGCATCGCCACGACGCCGTCGTTGTACTCCTCGCTCAGGACTTCGCCGTCGCGCCGCGCCATTGCGATAAGGTCGCCGCGCGAGGCCGGCAGCGTGACCGAAACTTCCTCGCGATAGCCGCCGAAGTGCCGCGCGATCATCTCGAGCAAATCGTCAAGGCCGGTGCCGCGCAGCGCCGAGATCGCGACCGCGTCGGAAACGCCGAACAGGCGCGGCGGATTCTCCATCAGGTCGGCCTTGTTCATCACGAGGATGCGTGGCGAAGCGCCCGCGCCGATCTCCTCGAGGACCTGGTCCACGATCTGGATTCGCTCGGGCGCGAGCGGCGAGCTCGCATCGACGACGTGCAGCAGCAGATCGGCAGTGCGCACCTCTTCGAGCGTCGCCTTGAACGCCTCGATCAGCATGTGCGGCAGGCGATGGATGAAGCCGACCGTGTCGGCGAGCATCACGTTCATATGCCCGGGCAGCTTCAGCCGGCGAATCGTCGGATCGAGCGTCGAGAACGGACGATTCGCGGCCTCGACCTCGGCGTCCGTGAGATAGTTCATCAGCGTCGATTTGCCGGAGTTGGTGTAGCCGACGAGCGCGACCGAGGGGTACGGCACTTCGACGCGGCGGCGCCGCTGGATGTCGCGGGTGCGCTCGACCTCGCGCAATCGCGACCGCAGCCGCGTCAGCCGCTCGCGTATACGGCGGCGGTCGACTTCGAGCTGCGTTTCACCAGGACCGCGCGTGCCGACACCGCCGCCTCCCGCGCCGCCGCCGCGGACGCGCGACAAGTGCGTCCATTGGCGCGTGAGCCGCGGCTGAAGATAGGAGAGTTGCGCGATTTCGACCTGCAGCTTGCCCTCGAGCGTCCGCGCGCGCTGCGCGAAGATATCGAGGATAAGCTGGCTGCGATCGATCACGCGCAGTTTGAGTTCGGTTTCGAGATTGCGTGCCTGCGCGGGCGAGAGCGCGTCGTCGAAGATTGCCACCGAGGCGCCCTTCTGATGCGCAATTTCACGGACCTCGGCGGTCTTGCCCTTGCCGATAAACGTGCGCGGGTCGACGGTCTTGAGGCGCTGGCTGACCGTCGCCGTGACCTCGGCGCCGGCGCTCTCGGAGAGCGCTTTCAGTTCTTCGAGCGATTCTTCGCTCGCGATCCCGTGGTCGCCCGGCAGCTCGACGCCGACCAGCACCGCGCGCTCGTCGCGCTCGCGTGAAACGTCATGCAATTCGCGCAGATTCGTCCCTCAGTGCGAAAATCTCAATTCCATTTTATCAGAAAAAGCTTGTGTCAACGAATCTCGCAGGATCCGCCGTGGAGTGCTTCTCCTTTTTTTTCAGGCGGCAGAACTTACCACTAAGGGCACAAAGGCACGAAGCGGCGCGGCGCCGCTTCGAGAAGGCTCCTGCTTGGTGCCATCGTGCCTTGGTGGTGGATTTTCTGTCTTTCGATCGCATCGCGCCCCTCATCATGAAGCGCGCTCCCTGATTCCTAGCGACAATTGCCGCGGCGGCTCCATCAATGCTGCTGGCGAGGCGTTCGTGCGCTCGCTGCTGGTTGGAAAGCCGTGGCGGCGGCGCAGGCGATCGAACAGCGCCGACACCCGATCGTCGTACTGATGCGGCGCGTATTCGGCGCTGCCGTAGAGCGCTTCGATGCGTTCCGCCAGATGCGGTAGGCGCTCGCGCACGAACGGGATAAAGCGGCGCGCCGCGGCGGGCTTGAGGAACAGCGAGCGCCACCACACCGCCGATGCGCCCGCGCGCTTGGCGTTGCGAATCACCGCTTCGACCGAGGCGGGATCGTCGGTGATTCCCGGGATCATCGGCATCATCAGGACGTTGCAGGTGATCCCGGCGCGCGCGAGCTGGTTGAGCGCGCGCAGCCTGAGGCCGGGGCGCGGCGCGCGCGGCTCGAGCGTGCGCTGCAACTTGCGGTCGAGCGTGATCAGCGAGAAGTTCACCGACAGATGCGACCGGCGGTTGATCCGCGTCAACACGTCGAGGTCGCGCGCGATGAGGCTCGACTTGGTCGTGATCGAAAGATTAAGCCCGCTGAGCTGCGCGAAGATCTCTAGCATCGAGCGCGTGAGCCCGTACTTGCGCTCGGCCGGCTGGTAGGGGTCGGTCGCGGTGCCGAGCGCGATGGCGTCCTTGCCGATGGGCGTGCGCGAGAGCGTGCGCGCCAGCACCTGCGCCGCCATCCGCTTGATGAAGATTTTGCGCTCGAAGTCCATCGGATCGCGCAACTCGAGGAAGTCGTGCGTATAGCGCGCATAGCAATAGACGCATCCGAACTCGCATCCGCGGTACGGGTTAATCGTCCAGCTAAACGGCATGCGCGCGCTGGTGCATCGGTTGAGGATTTGCTTGACCGGCATTTCAACGAACTCGACGCCGCGAGTGACGTCGAGCTCGTCGTCATGCAAATCAAACGCGAGTGGCAATGAAGCGGCGGCATCCATGGCAACGGTGCGATTAGTTTCGCTTTTTCTTCGCTATCCAGTCAAGAGGGGAATTTGTGAGCTTGTGTCGTACTTCATTGAAGCAATCGCTGGCGCAGATTCGGCGACGGCCCAAAACTGACTGATTGTGACCGGGAATTGACATATGGATGATGCTGTGGTTCGATGCGGGGCTTCCGGATTCCGCTTTGGGGGCTGATTCAGCTTTGAGACTTCTCAGTTCGGTTGCGTGTGCGGTTGCGATCGCCTTTGTATGCTCGCAGCTTGCCGGCTGTCTTTACATGAAGAACGGCAGTACGCAGCAGATTGATTTTCAATCCGAGCCGGCTGGCGCGCAGGTGGTTGTAAACGGCAAGCAGTACGGGCCGACGCCGACCAGTGCGACGCTCTCGCGATGCGAAACCTACGAAGTCACGGTTGAAAAGACCGGCTACGAGCCTGACCACATTACGATTTCACGCGGAGAGTCCGGCATCGATT
>DATJMX010000032.1 GCA_035508495.1 Candidatus Binataceae bacterium | reverse complement strand
GCCCGCGATCCTGATGCTCGATGAGCCGACCGATCATCTCGATCGCGAAGCGCGCGAGCTTCTGATGAACGGGCTCCGGCGCTTTCGCGGTATCGGGATCGTCGTCTCGCACGATCGCACGCTGCTCGATGAGCTGACCTCAAATACGCTGCGCGTCGATGAGGGCGCGGCTCGCTCGTGGCGCGGTTCTTACAGCATCGCGCGCGAATCGTGGGAGGCCGAGGCGCGCGAGCGGCACGATGAACACGAACGGCTGAAGCATCAGCGCGTGACGCTTGCGCGACGACTCGACGACAAGCGCCGGCGCGCGGCCGCGGCCGAGTTCAGTGCCAGCGGCGCGGGCGCGCGGCGGCGAATGACTGGGCCGCGCGACCACGATGCGACCAGCTCGGCACGCAAGGGCAAGGCGCAGATGGCGACGGCGCGCATCTCGCGCGACGCGAGTCTTTTGCGTGCGAGCGTCGATCGCGTCAGCGAAGAACTCGAGCAGTACAAGTTTCGCAAGCACAAGGGCCGCGCGATCTTTGTCGATTACGTGGCGGCGCCGGTCGCGAAAGTGCTGACGATCGATACCGATGCGATCTGCGCGGGAGACGCGCCGCTGCTCCGCGACGTTCACCTCGCCGTGACGCGGCAGAGCCGGATCTACGTGTCGGGCGCGAACGGCGCCGGCAAGAGCACATTGCTGGGCGCGCTGATTCGCGGCGCGCACGTGCCGGCCGCACGGCTGCTCTATCTGCCGCAGGAGCTCAGCGCGCGCGACGGCGCTGCGATGCTCGATGCCGTGCGCACGCTCGGCGACGATGCGCGCGGCGCGGTGTTGTCGCTGATCGCGGCGCTCGGCATCGATCCCGATCGCCTGCTCGAATCGCATCTGCCTTCGCCCGGCGAGGCGCGCAAGCTCGCGCTCGCGTACGGCCTCGGCCGCCAGGCGTGGGCGCTCGTGCTCGATGAGCCGACCAACCATCTCGACATGCCCGCGATCGAACGGCTCGAGGAGGCGCTCATCGAATATCCCGGCGCGCTCGTAATCGTCACGCACGACGACGCGCTGGCGCGCCGATGCACGAGCGAAGAGTGGCTCGTCGCCGATGGTAGTATCGCGGTGCGCGGGAATTTCGGAGCTTGATCTTGGCGCGATGAACCCGTTAGTTGTGCGGCTCCTGATTCAGTTAGAAGGAATGCTTGGATGATTCGTTTTGAGGATCTTGATCTCGATCGGCTGGTCGAAGATGTCTTGGCGGGCGCCGAGCTCGATCGCAAGACCGCGGCTGCCATTCTCACGTGTCCCGATGAACGGCTGAACGACCTGCTCGATGCGACGCGGCGCGTGCGCGAGGCTTCGTTCGGACGGCGCGTGAAGGTCTGCATGCTGCGCAACACGCAGAGTGGGATCTGCCCCGAGGATTGCGGCTACTGCTCGCAATCGCGCGTGTCGAAGGCCGATATCCCCGTTTACAAGATGCAATCGGTCGCGCAGCTCGTCGAAGGCGCGCGCGTCGCGGCCGAAAGCGGCGCGCGCCGCTACTGCATGGTGTGCAGCATGCGCGGCCCCACGCCAGCCGACGTGCAGCATCTGTCGGAAGCATGCGATCGAATCCGGAGCGAATTTCCGGCGCTCGAACTTTGCCTCTCGATTGGACTTCTCGATCGCGAGCAGGCGGGCGATCTGAAAAACGCCGGCGCCGGATGGATCAATCACAACCTCAACACCAGCCGGCGCTTTTATCCGCAGATCTGCTCGACGCATACCTACGACGATCGCGTGCGCACCATCGAAAACGTGCGCGACGCGGGGCTCTCGACCTGCTCGGGCGGGATCATCGGGATGGGCGAAACCGACGACGATATTATAGACCTCGCCTATTCGACACGGCGCCTGAAGATCGATTCGGTGCCGGTGAATTTCCTGGCGCCGATCAAAGGCACGCCGCTCGCCGGCATGCGCAATCTCTCGCCCGAGAAATGTCTCAAGGCGGCGTGCCTCTTTCGGCTGTTGAATCCGAAGAGCGAAGTCCGCGCGGCGGGCGGGCGCGAGCTCAACCTCGGCGATCGGCAGGGAGATCTCTTCAACGCTGTCAATTCGATTTTCGTAAACGGCTACCTGACGACGCCGGGATGGGACTGGACGCGCACCCGCGAACTGATCGAGGGGGCCGGCTTCGAGCCCGAACGGGCCGACTAAATCGCGCTTGCGCACGCGGCGGTTGCTTTCCGATAATCAGCCGCGTTGTCTTCGCAATCGAAAAAACGATCTGAGCCCGCGCGCGATGAGCGCGGCGCCGTGCTGCGCGCGATTCCGCCCATCGACGAATGCCTGCGCGCGGTAGAGAGCCTGCCAGGCTTCGATCATTTCAATCGCCGCTACCTCAAGATGCTGGTGCGGCACGCGCAGGACGGGATGCGCGCGGCGATCACCGCGGGACGGCACGATATACCTGCGGAGCGCAAGGCAATGCTCGAAGTCATCGCGCAGGCCGTCGAGCACGAAGCATCGGCCAACGAGCCCGCGCTGATTCCGCTCGTCAATGCGACCGGCGTAGTGCTGCATACGAATCTCGGCCGCGCGCTCCTGGCCGAATCGGCGATCGATGCGGTCGCGGCGGCCGCGCGCTCGGCGGTCAATCTGGAATTCGACCTCGAACATGGAGGGCGCGGCGATCGCGACGACCTCGTGGAACGCGAGCTGCTCGAGCTGACCGGCGCCGAAGCGGCGACGATCGTCAACAACAATGCCGCCGCCGTGCTGCTCGCGCTCAACACGCTCGCCGAAGGCCGCGAGGCTATCGTGTCGCGCGGCGAGCTGATCGAAATCGGCGGCGCGTTTCGGATTCCCGACGTGATGACCAAGAGCGGCGCGCGCCTGCGCGAAGTCGGCACCACCAATCGCACCCATCCCAGCGATTACGCGAGCGCGATCGGTCCCGACACCGGGCTCATCCTGAAGGTGCATCCGTCGAACTATCGAATCGTGGGCTTCACCAGCGAGGTCGAGCTGGCGGAGCTGGTCGAGATCGGACGCGAGCGCGGGATCCCGGTCATGGAAGATCTCGGCTCGGGCGCGCTGGTCGATCTCAGCGAATATGGTTTGCCGAAGGAGCCGATCGTCGCCGAGCGGATTGCGGCCGGCGCCGACGTCGTCACGTTCTCGGGCGACAAGCTGCTCGGCGGTCCGCAGGCGGGCCTGATCGTCGGCAAGCGCGAGCTGATCGAAAAAATCAAGCGCAACCCGCTGAAGCGCGCGCTGCGCTGCGACAAGATGACGCTGGCCGCGCTCGCGGCAACGTTGCGGCTTTATCTGCGCTCGAACGATCTCGCCGCCGAGCTTCCGACGCTGCGTCTCTTGAGCCGCACGGCCGGCGCGATCAAATCAGCCGCGGTGCGCGGGCGCGATATCGTCGCCGAGCGGCTCGGCGCGGAGTACATAGTCGAAGTCGTCGCGTCGGAGGCGGAGGTCGGCTCGGGCGCGCTGCCCGTGAAGCCGCTCGAATCGTCGGCGATCCGCGTGACGCATCCGAAAAAATCACCGGAGCAAATTGCTGCGATGTTCCGCCGCGCGCGCGTTATCGGTCGAATCACCGGCGACGCGTTTCACCTTGATATGAGAACGGTCGAAGACCCCGCCGCGCTTGCCGTCACCTTTTGACGCGAGGCCGGGGAGATTGGATGTGAGGGATATGGCCAAGGAGAAAAAAATGCCGGACAAGACCTACAAGATCGTTGAAGTCGTCGGCGTCTCGGAGCAAAGCATCCACGAGGCGGTGCGCAACGCGCTAACCAAGGCGAGCAAGACGCTGCGCAATATCGATTGGTTCGAAGTGAAAAATATCCGCGGCGCGGTGGATAAAAAGGGTGAGCCGACATTCCAGGTCGAAGTGCGAATCGGCTTCCGGCTTGAAGGCGAACCGGTCTAAGTTCGCCGCGACCCTATCGTGATCGTATCTGGTCGTGCGCCGCGCGGCGCGCGCGTGGAGAAGCTTATGAACTTCGCGACGTTTCTGTATCAAACCGCCCCAAGCAGTATTGCCTCGGTCGCGCACAAGGCCGAGGAGCTCGGCTTCGAGTCGCTCTGGATCCCGGAGCACATCATCCTGCCCGTTAACTACAAGTCACCATACCCGTACTCGAAAAACGGCAGGATGCCGGCGCCGCCCGAGACGCCGCTCCACGATCCGATGCTCGCGCTCGCCTTCGTCGCCGGGATCACGACCAAGGTCAAGCTGGCGACTGGTATCTACGTGCTGCCGATTCGCAACCCCGTCACGACGGCCAAAGCGGTCGCGAGCCTCGACGTGCTGTCGGGCGGCCGCTTTATCTTCGGGATCGGAATCGGCTGGCTCGAGGAGGAGTTCGACGCGGTGGGGATGAACTTCAACGATCGCGCGCTGCGCACCCGCGAATACGTCGCGCTGATGAAGGAACTGTGGACCAAGGACGAGCCGGCGTACGAGGGCAAGACGGTTCGCGTCAGCGGGTGCAAGTTCATGCCCAAGCCGGTGCAGAAGCCATATCCGCCGATCGTGTTCGGCGGGCATACGGAGCCCGCGCTCAAGCGCACGGCGCGCTACGGCGACGGATGGTACGGCATCGCCGAGAATATCGACGAAACGCGCGGCGTTATCCAACGTCTTCGAGATCATGAGCGCACGTTCAACCGCACCGCGCCGCTCAATATCACCGTCGCGCCGCGGCTCGGCGAGCCGATCAACACCGATCACGTGAAGCAGTTTGCCGAGATGGGAGTTGATCGAATCATTTTCGCGGCCGGGCCTGCGACCAAGGATCAATTGGCAGGCATGGAGCGCTTCGCCAATGATGTGATGGCGAAGGCGTAGGAGACGCTCATGATACCGGCGCGGGCGTGGCGTGTGGCCAAGCGCGCGGCTATCATTCTGCGAACCGCGCCTCATCGACAGGACGAATCCGAGAGCTATGAAGAAATGCCCGAGTTGCGATCGCACTTACCCCGACGCTGAACTTTTCTGCGAGACCGACGGCACCGCGCTCGTCAACGCCGAACCCGCGTTCGCGCAGCGATCGGACGCCGGTGGCGGCGCAGATCAAACTACGGAATGCCCCGTATGCGGCGGCAAGGCCCAGCCCGGTGAGGTGATTTGCAACTTCTGTGGCGCGCGCCTAGTTGCCGACGAGCCCGCGGCAACGCCGCAGCGGCCAACTCCGCCCTCGCAGCCAGCCCGGATAACGCCGCAGCCGACGATCGCGCCGCGCCGGGTGCAGCCTACCGTTCGCAGCC
This sequence comes from Candidatus Binataceae bacterium, assembly GCA_035508495.1. Classification (NCBI taxonomy): domain Bacteria; phylum Candidatus Binatota; class Binatia (SeqCode); order Binatales (SeqCode); family Binataceae (SeqCode); species Binataceae bacterium (SeqCode). The sequence goes on along the minus strand of DATJMX010000032.1, from coordinate 93,760 downwards.
AGCAATTCCCGTCCTCGCAGCGGCTCACTGGGCAGATGCCTGAAGATGAGCCGGGCGCTCCTGAGCAGGGCGAGGGCCGCGGGATTCTCGGCGTCGTCGGGTATCTGGTTGCCGCTATCGTCGCGCTCGCCGGTGGGGCGTGGCTCGCGCTTCACCTGAGCTCAAATGGGACCAAGGTTGTGACACAGCCGACTCCCGCTGCGATCGCGTCGGCCGCACCGTCTACGGCCGCGCCGGCAGGGCCGATCGTCGCGCTCGCGAGCACGATCCCGGTTCAATCGAACGATACGAACTCGCTGCCCGAGCGCAGCGCCGATGAGGCCACGAAAGTCTTCAACAACAACCAGAAGGGGCTGGCCGATTCGTACACGCATTCGCTGATCGGCGATCCGACTCTCAGCGACGGGATGATCGTGCGCGTCGTCGTGCAGCCTACCGATGGCTCGGTCGCATCGGCTTCGGTCGTCACATCAACCTCGCCGAATCCTGGACTCGATGCGGATGTGGCGAAACAGGTATCGGGATGGAACTTCGGCGCCGCATCGAAGGGCGGGCCGGTGCAGTTCGACTTGCCGGTGATATTCGCGACCAGCGCGGGCGATCAGGCGAATATTGAGGCGCAGCTGAAAACAAAGCTTGCCGGTCTCAATCCGACCGAGCCGCCCGAGTACACCTCGGCCTCGCCCTCGCCAGTCGCCGCCGCACCCAGCCCTGCCGCACCTTCGGCGGCTGAGACGGGTGTTGGCGCAGCGCCGGTGGCTCCAGTTGTTCCCGAAACTCCCGTCGCGGCAATGACTCCTGCCCCCGCTCCGGCGCCAACGACAGCGGCGCGCCCGCGGCATCGCAAGATCGCGCGCCCAGCACCGACACCGACGCTACAGCAGCGGGTCAAAGACGCGATGCTGGCGAATCCGAAATTGCGCCGCGTCGATTGCTATACGAGCGGCGGCACCGTGACGATCTTCGGCAAGGTCTTCGACGACAAGGACAAGCGGTACGCCGAACGTGTGGCCGGGAGCGTGCCTGGCGTGACCAACGTCATCAATTCGCTCTCGACCGACACTGGCGATTGGCAGATACGCCAGAATCAGATCGCGTCGCAGCTTTCTAATGCCGGACTCACCAACGTGACGATCAAGGTGATCGGCCACGACGCCTACCTAGGCGGAACGGTGAAGAACGACGCCGACAAGGATCGCGCGGTTTCGATCACCGAGAGCGCGGCTCCGGTTCACGTGCGGACAAATCTGATCACGGTCGAGCCGGGACGTGTCTTTGGATTTTAGCTTTCAGGATGGCGCCAGATTGGCCTTCACGTGCATTGATTGGCACACGAACGCATTGAGCCGAACAATCTTGACAAGATTTGGTAGTCTCGCTTATATGGCGAGAAGAGCGCGCTACCGTTCGCTCCCACCAGGAGGTTCGTTTTTCCATGGCCGATCAACCTACTTCGTGTAAACAAGCTTTCGATATGATGCCCAGCCGGTTCAACAAAGAAGCGGCCAAGGGCCTCAACGCTACTTACCAGTTCGATCTCTCCGGCGATGGCGGCGGCAAGTGGCACGTCATCATCAACAATGACCAGTGCGAAGTGAAGGAAGGCGCCGCGGCGTCTCCCAGCATCACGATCTCGATGACGGCTCAGGACTACCTTGACATGCTGTCGGGCAAGCTCAACGGCCAGGTAGCTTTCATGAGCGGCAAGCTCCGCATCGCGGGCGATATGGGACTTGCGCTCAGGATGCAGAGCCTGTTTCAATAGTAATTAGATAGCTAGCGTGGCCGGGTCTGCTACTGCGGACCCGGCCAGCGAAATCCGCCTGGAAAACTTCCTTCCCAGAATCATCCCGATAGAGCAAACACACCGAAGTACGCCGGCTCCGTTTCGCACCACAAATACATATCCAAATTGAAAAGATTCTTAAGTGAGTGAAGGCGTCATTCCCATGACCGCCCGCAGTCAAGCAAGCGCAGCAACGGACGAATTCATCGTCCGCATGAATACAAAAGAACAGGAGAACCTACTACGTCACAGCAAGAGAGGAGCTTTATGAGTTCGGCAGAACTCCCCGACGATCCGGAACGGCAGCAATCAGAGCAGGCTGAAAGCGGGCGGGACAATGATTCAGACTCGGATTCGATGGCCTCCAAGCTCTCCAAGGAGCTCAACAACTGGCGCCGCAAGCGCACCAGTGGGCGTCCGCGGCGAGTCGAGGGACCGAGCCAGAATTATCAGTCTGAGCCGGCGCGAACGATCAAAGTCCGCGGCCACGAAACGTTGGTAATCCGCAAGCCCAAGCTGGCCAGCAAGCCCCCCACGAATCCCACAGAATAAGATCGCGATTGCCGCAGGTCGAAGTTGTGGGGTGGGGTTAGGAGCGGAAGACCTCGACCGGCATTTCTCGTGACGCCTGACGCGCCGGGTAAACCGTAGCGAGCAGGCAGAGTACGATCGACGCTAGCGCTACCAGCGCAAAGCTCGACGGGTCGATAGCTATCGGCAACGTTGAGATGCCATATATTTCCTTGGAAATATGGATAAAGTGGTAGCGCGCGAGCACGGCGCATCCGAGCGATCCGAGCACCAGCCCCGCGGCTGTGCCGGCCAGGCCGACGATCATTCCCTTGAGGATGAAAATCCGCCGCACGTCGCGCCGCGTCGCGCCCATCGAGATCAGCACCGCGATGTCCTTGCGCTTTTCCATCACGACCATGATCAGGGTCGCGACGAGGTTGAACGCCGCAACGGCGATGAGCAGGATCAACACCATTGTGTAGATCCGTTTCAGCAGCTCGAATCCTCCAGCCGCCGATTCGTTGTATTCGATCCAGTTACGCACCACGTAGGGTCGCTGGAACGACTTGCGCAGCGCGGCGGTGACATCGTCAGTGCGATCGAGGTTCAAGAGATGGATATCGATCGCGTCGACACGCCCGTCGCGTCCGAAGAAATCCTGCGCGCGGCCGAGGTCCATGAACATCATGTTGGTATCGACGAAGCTCATGCCCGAGTCGAATACCGCGCCGATCGTGAAGTCGCCGGTCCGCGTTGACATCGAGCCGCTGGCGCCAAGGATCGGCACGACGAGCCGCACGCGATCGCCGAGCTTGGCTCGGAGCTTCTCGAGCAGCGTCGAGCCGACGGCGATCGCGCCCAGCGGCGCGTCTTTACCTGAGGCTGCGGGCTTGGCGAGCTCGCCGAGGCTACCGTCGGTCACGTAGCGACCCCATTCGGCATCGACGACGGGATTGCTGGGATCGAAGCCGCGGATGATAACGCCGCCGATTCCGTGTCCCGAGCTCAGCATCCCCTGGCCGATGATATACGGCTCGGAGCCGCTGACCCCCGGTACAGTCGAGACCCGTTTCTGGATGTCGGCGTAGCCCGTGATCGATCCGTCAATGCTCAGGATCTGCACCTGCGGACTCAGATTGAGCACGCGCTCCTTGAGGCTCGCCTCGAACCCACCCATCACCGAGAGGGTGATCGTCAGCGCGGCGACGCCGATCATCACGCCGACCGCGGTAAAGATCGTCGTGATCGAGATGAACGCTTCCTTGCGCCGCGCGCGCAGGTAGCGCAGCGCTATCTTCAATTCGTATCGCAAATTTTGATTGGGCGAGCTTCAGGGCCGCGCGCCGCGCCGCCTAGACTATCACGTAGTCCTTCTTCAACTGCTCGATTTCCTCGGCGCTCATCCCGAGCATCCCGCCGAAGATCTCGTCGTTATGCTGTCCGAGAATCGGTGCGGCGAAGCGCAGATCGCCGGGCGTGCGGCTCATGCGATGCTGCAGGCCCTCGTACACACACGGTCCCATCTCCTTGTGCTCGAGCCAGTGCCAGAAGCCGAAGGCCTCGAGATTCTCGTCATTGTGAATATCGACGCAGTTCTGCACGGGATACGCCGCAATGCCGGCAGCCTGGAGCTTGGTCGTAAGCTCATGGCGATTGTGCGAGCGAACGAGAGATCCGACTAGCTCGTCGACGGCGCGCGGATTGTTGAGGCGACCGGCATGCGACGTGAATCGCGAGTCGTTGTCGCTCGCGCCGAGCACGCTCAGCATCGCGCGCCATTCGTCATTATTCGCCACCGCGATTGCGATCCATACTTCCGCGCCGTCTTCATCGGCAGTGCGATAAGCGCCGTGCGGCGCATAGCGATCGGACCCGTTGCCGCGCGGCTCGAGGACGCGGCCCGACGCTAAGTAATCGATAAGCGCCGGCGCGAGGTTCTGCATCGCGGCTTCATACTGCGCCATGTCGATGTACTGGCCCTTGCCGGTGCGGCGGCGATAGTCGAGCGCGGCGAGCAGCGTCGAGGCGGAAAAGCGCGGCGCGATGAAATCGGTATACGCGCCGTAAGGCGCGCAGCACGATCCCTTTTCGTAGCCCGAGATGTAGTAGAAGCCCGACAGCGCCGCCATCAACTGCCCGAAACCGGGATAGAGCGCGTTCGGTCCGGTCTGCCCCTGCATGCAGGTGGACAGCATGATGAGCTTCGGGTTGATCTCGCTCAGGTGCTCGTAATCCATTTCCCACTTGCGCATGACCTTGGGCGTGAAGCTCTCGACGATGATATCGGCCCACGGCACGAGGCGCTTTATGATCTCGCGCGCTTGCGGCTTGCTGAGATCGAGCGAGATGCCGCGCTTGGAAGTATTGAAGCTCGCGAAGAACTGGCTGCGATTGATACCGGGCTGACCGTCCTTCCATGGCGGCGCGATTCGCAGCACGTCGACGCGCGCCGCGGACTCGATATGAATCACGTCGGCGCCATAATCGGCTAGATACTTCGAGGTAATCGGGCCGACACCGACCCAGGCGAAATCGAGAATGTGAATTCCTTCAAGAGGATACTTGCTCATGTGATTTTCTCCGCTCAGATCGCGCCGGCGGCTTTGAGTTCACCAAGACGTGCCGGCGCGAGGCCGAGCAGGCCGCGATAGATCTCGTCGTTATGCTCGCCGACGCGCGGCGCGCGCGTCGTTGCGCCGATCGGTGTGGCGCTGATCTTCGCGAACGGGCCGGGGAACTTCAGCGTGCGCCCCAGCGTGTCGTGGTGATCGACGTCAATCCAGAAATCGCGTGCCTTGAGCTGTGCGTCCGATGCGATATCGGCAGTGCTCGCGACCGGCGCGAGGAAGATTCGCCGCTTCAACGCTCCATCGTAGATCTCGGCCTTGGTCAGCGTGTTGAAGAATTTCTGAATTGAGCTTTCGAGCTCTTCGATCTCCTGGTAATCGCGCGCAGTCATCTTCATGAACACGCCCGGTATCCATGAAATCCAATCCTTCTCTTTCATCCACGGATAGCCAATCCCCCTCTCCGCCATCCAATCGACGAGCGCTTTGGTCGAGCCGCCAACGACCTGGCCGCCGGCCACGAGGATCGAGATGTGCCCGTCCTTGCAGTCGTAGATCACCTGGCGGCGCGCATCGGCGGAGCCGCTAAACATCCCGGTGCGGGTCAGGAAGTTGCCGTGCAAAAACGGCATCGCCTGCTCGTTCATGAGTGTCCAGACGATACAGGCCTCCATGTTGACGACAATCTTCTGGCCGAGTCCGTCCTCTTGCCTTGGCCAATGCGCGAGCAGCGACGAGACCGTCGCTTCGCCGCCCGCATGCATCCCGGCCTGCGGCAGGCTCATCTGGAGCGGAGGCTTACCCTCCTCACCCATCAGATACATCATGCCGCCTCCAGCCCAGGTCAGGATGTCGGCCCACTTGTAATCCTTGCCGGGACCCTTGTCGCCGAACGGTGTGATCGAGGTGTAGATGAGGCGCGGATTCAGCTTGGCAAGCGCGTCGTAGCCGAGTCCGATCGAATCGAGATAACCGAGCGGATATGACTCGACGAGAAAATCGGCGCGCTTCGCCAGTTCCGAGAGGAGCGCACGCGCGTCGGCATTGTCGAGATTCGCGGTGACGGATTTTTTCCCCGCGTGAAACGCGATCGAGTAAAGGCAATGCTCGGCGTCGCGAACGTCGTCGAGAAAGGGAGGGATCGAGCGCGTCATGCATCCGCCGGGCGGCTCGATTTTGATAACCTCGGCGCCGAGGTCGGCGAACATCTTGCCGCACAGCGCGCCCTTCTCGTCGGTAAGGTCGAGCAGGCGGAATCCCTTGAGCAGTTCAGAAGGCATCGTCGGTCACGTCCTGGAATCGTCGATTCGCCAACGCGTCTCGACAGAGTGACGGCATTGTAACGCGATATTTCCAAGCGTGGGAGCATCGCAAACACCGTCCGCGATTGCTATACGACGCGTTTCGCGAGCCGGTCGCGCTCCAGCTCCTCCAGTTTTTCCTTGAAGCCCGTGCGGCAGACGAAGCCGAGGCGCTCCGCAGCCCTGCTCGAATCGTAAACGCGATCGATGCTCTGGAACATCGTCCAGCCTGCGCGCGCGTAGAGCTCGCGGTACTGCGGGAAGTAACGCGCGACGACCGACGGCGCATCGACGATCAACTCCTCGCAGTCGTTCGCTGAGAATGGCGTCCGCGCGGAAATGATGAAGGTGTCAAAGCCGAGCTGCGGCGCCTTTTCGAGCGCGGCGACGTGGCCCTCGGCCGCATCCTCCACGGTGAGGCGGCGAAATAGAAATTCATTCGCCTTGGTGTTGGGCTCGGACTGTGCGATTGCATGAGTCATGTCGTCCTCTTCGGGAAAGAAGCGCGATGTCCGCAGGATCAGAATCGGCAGCCCGTCTTGTTCGTGGATGACGCGGCATAGATGCTCGGCTGCGAACTTCGTCGCGCCATAAATGTTACGTGGCAGGAGCGGTACCATCTCCTCGGTGATCCAGGTCGCTCGCGAGGCGCCCCCTGCGCGGCCCGCGCGAATATCGCGCGAGATCATCAGCGAAGTCGTCGAGGTAAAGACGAAGCGATCGACTCCGCACGCCACGGCCTCCTCGAGGAGATTGAGAGTGCCCTGCACATTGACTGCAACGAAATCTGATTTCGCGCGCTGCCCGATATTTGGTTTGTGTAGCGCAGCGGCATGCACAATCGCATTTGCCCTGAAACCACGAATCGTCGATCGAACGAGATCACGGTCGGCAATCGATCCAGTTACCTGCGTAAGCGGCGAAGGTACAGGATCGAGCCCCACGACCTGATGGCCTTCGCGAGCGAGTCGCGGCACGAGCGTCTGCCCCAGCCATCCCGACGATCCTGTCACCAGGATTCTCATGCTGCCCATAATTTCAGGACGACTGCTGCGGTGAAATGCCTTCAAAAGAGGCAGCAGATGATTCGAATCTGAACCAAGCTACGCTGGCCGGCTCGACCGAAATAAAAACGAACGAGTATATCTACCGACCGGTAGTCAGTTTTTACCCCGCTGCGGAGGACCTCATTCAGCTCAATGTGGTCGCTCCCGAAACGAAAAATTCGCGAAGCATCGAAGCTTTATTTAGCTATCGAGTATAATATATGCGTCATTTTGTCTGATGCTTTGAAAAGTTAGTCGGGTTCAATCTCTCTGAACCATCGGTTCAGTCCCGAACTGAACGGCTAGTTTCAATATAAGGCTAATAGTTTTGTCCCGGGAGCGTGAGGTTTACAGTGATTTAACCTGATGGTACGTTCTTTGGTCGCTGTTTTGCTGGCCTCCGATTTAACCTGGGCAACCTGAGTCCGCCGAGAGGATTCCGTGGCTTCAAGCTTCCGCGGAGAACAGTTATGAACTCCTCGTCTGATGGCGAACGCCAGAGGACGGCGGTGTTTGCGATGGTCGGCGAATTCTGGACGATCGGATTCGTTGGCGAGACCTTTTCGCTCAAGACCTCGAAGGGCCTGACATACATTGAGCGCCTGCTGCAGCATCCGGGCGACGAATTCCATGCCCTCGATCTGGTAAATGGCCCCGGTTCCTACGTGCCCGACGAGGGTGACGCCGAGTCATCCGCGACCGATACCAATCTCAGCGTTGGCCGCCTGGGTGATTCGGGCGAGATGCTCGATGCCAAGGCCAAGCAGGAGTACAAGCACCGGCTCGTAGAGCTCAAAGAAGAGCTCGATGAAGCCAAGTTGCGGGGCAAAGTCGAACGCGCCGCGGAGATCGAGTCCGAAATCGATTTCCTCGCGCATGAAATATCGCGCGCTATCGGACTCGGCGGACGCGACCGGCGGGCAGGCTCGGCGGCGGAGCGCGCCCGGCTCAACGTCACGCGCGCGATCAAATCCGCGATCGATAAAATCGGCGAGTTCAGCGCCGAGCTTTCTGAGCTGCTCGACAAGTCCATTCACACCGGGTCGTTCTGCTCGTTCACCGACGATCGGCAGAACCCGGTCGAGTGGCGCTTCGCGCTCGAAGATGCCGCGCCGGTGATCGCGCCCGCCGAAACCGCGCCGGTACTGTCGGCGCCGCAGAGCGCGATGCTTCAGCTCGAAGAACGCACGCGCTTCGTCGGTCGCGCCGACGAGCTGTCCGTGCTGCGTGGATGCCTCGAACAGGCCGCCGCCGGCAGAGGCAGTATCGTCGTAATCTCGGGCCCGCCTGGTATCGGCAAAACCCGTATCGCCCACGAGCTCTGCAAAGATGCCGTGAAGCTCGGATTCTTCGCCCTGCTGGGCGCTTGTTACGATCGCGCCGACACGGTGCCATTCAGCCCCTTCGTCGAGATTCTCGAAGCGGCCTCGCGCCTGTGGTCGAAACCCGCGGACTTCCGCAGTGTGCTGGGCGATTCGGCGCCGGAGCTGGCGCGCCTGATGCCCGCGCTCCGGCGCATGTTCCCCGATCTGCCGCCGGCCGCCGCGGACCTCGCCCCCGAGCAATCGCGCCGCATGCTGTTCAACGCCTTCGTCGATTTCATATCGCGCATGCGCGCGCCGCTCTTGCTGCTCATCGATGACCTGCAGTGGGCCGATGAAGGCAGTTTGTCACTGCTGAATCATGCAGCGCTGAGCGCCGCGCGCCTGCCGCTCCTGATCGTCGGCACCTGCCGCGACAACGAGATCGAGCACACCGGTGAGCTGGGCGCGGTGCTGCAAGCCTGCGTGCGGCTTCACGTCCTCGAGCAGATGAACCTCGGCAGCCTGCCGCAGTCCGCGACCGCCGAAATGATCGGCGCGCTCAGCGGCCGCCAGCCGCCGCAGCCGGTCGTCGATGCGATCTATACCGCCAGCGAGGGCAATCCTTTCTTTATCGAAGAGCTTTTCCACCATCTTGTGGAGCGTCGTAAACTTTTCGATGAAGCCGGGGAGTTCCGCAACGACCTGAACTCGGGCGATATCGACGTTCCGCAGAGTATCCGCCTGGTCATCGGACGGCGTCTCGCGCGGCTGCATGAGGACACCCACAAGGTGCTCGACGCGGCCGCCGTCGTGGGACGTTCGTTCACCTTCCGCCTGATGGAGGCTGCAACCGGAATCGACGCTGATCGGCTGCTGAATGCGATCGAAGAAGCTGAGTCTGCGGGCCTCATCTCGTCGACCGTCGAGCGGCCCGACGCGCTTTTTCACTTCTCCCACGAGCTGATTCGCCAGGTCGTGCTGCGCGAGCTTTCGATTCCGCGCCGCCAGCGCCTGCATCTTCGGATCGCAGATGCGATCGAGAGTATCCACGCCGGCGCGGCCGCGGATCGCGCCAACGATCTCGCCTATCACCTGTGGCAAGCCGGCGCCGCCGCCGATCCCGTCAAGACCATTGAGTATCTGGCCATCGCGGCGAGGCGCGCGCGGGCTCAAAGCGCATTCGAAACGGCACTCACCAACCTTCGCTATGCACTCGAACGCGTCCCCGCACTCGAGCCGGGTCCGGCCCGCGACAAGCAGGAACTGGATCTCTATATCGAGTACCTGAGCGTGGTCGGCCTGACCAATCGTTGGACGACCTCCGAAGCCGGAGCGATCTACGATCGCGCGCGCGAGCTATGCGAACGCTCGGGCGAAACCTCCAGGATGTGCCGGCTGCTGCAGGGCTCGGCGGTCTTCCATTTGGGACGTGCTGAATTCGTCCGCACCGAGGAATATGGCCGCCGCGTGCTGGAGCTGAGCGCTAACTCACCCGAATGGGAAGCCTCGGCAAACTACATCCTGGGCTTCGCGCGATTCTGCCTCGGCGATCTAATCTCGGCCCGAAAGCATCTCGAGTACGTCATCGCGCTGCGCGACAAGCTGCCGCCCGGCGCGCGCGGTAAGCATACGAAGATCTTTACCCAGTGCGTCCACGGCATGGTTCTCTGGATGCTCGGTTATCCGGACCAGGCCTCCGCCGCCGCCGATGACGCCGTCAGTCTCGCGCAGGCGATCGACGATCCCTACGCACTCGCGTTCGCCTACACCCATGCCCACGTGGTTGCGATGTACCGGCGCGATTACGCGCGCGCGCTCGAGCTCGCCGACACCGGTTTGAAGATCGCGTCAGACAAGCGCTTCGAGTGGCTACAGACCTCGCTTAGCTGGTCGCGCGAGGCGTGCCGCGTTCTGCATGGCGCCGAAAGCAGGATCGATCGCGTTCGCTCGGCCTTCGAATCGTATTTCGCGTCCGAAGCCAAACTCTACCGGCCGCGAAACTGCACCGTGTTTGCCGAGTGCTGCGGCGTGCTCGGTCAGCCCGAGCTGGGAATGCCGATGCTCGATGAAGCGGTCGCGGCGATCGCGGAGAATGGCCATCGCGAAGCCGAAGCCGAAATGTGGCGGATCAAGGGCACGCTGCTGCTGAGCCTCGCGAACCTGCGTAGCGCCGATGATGCACAAGCGTGCCGGCGCGAGGCCGAGGCATGCATCCGCAAGGCGATTCAAATCGCGCGCGAACAGCAGACCAAACTCTGGGAGCTTCGTGCCACCGTCAGCCTGGCTCGAATCATGGATTCGTCCGGCCGGACTCCCGAAGCAGTCCTATCGTTGTCGACGATCTATCGATGGTTCAACGAGGGCTTCGATTCGCCTGATTTGAAGGAAGCGAAAGAGCTGCTGAGCGAATTGCGCACGCGCGGGTGACCATGGCAGGCAATCCATTCCAACGCCGCGGACGATTATTCGAAGGCCGCCGCGTGATCGTGACTGGCGCCTCGAGCGGTATCGGACGCGACACCGCGACGATGTTCGCGCAGGAAGGCGCCAGCGTCGCACTCTTTGCGCGGCGCGAGCAGATGCTGACGCGGCTCGCTCGCGAGATCGAGAGCAGGGGCGGGCGCGCGCTGCCGATCGCCTGCGACGTGAGCGATGTCGATCAGGTCAAACCAGCGATCGACGAAGTGGAGGAGCAGTTCGGCGGCGTCGACGTGCTCATCAACAACGCCGGCGTGCTGATTCCGTCGCTGTTTCGCTCGGCGCGGCTCGAAGATTTGCGGCGCATGATGGACATCAACTTCTTCGGCGCCATTCATACGACACAGGCCGTGTTGCCGATCATGGAGAAACAGCGCCGCGGCAATATCGTTAACATCTCGTCAATCGCGGGACGCCGCGGCGGCATCACGCTGGCCGGCTATTCCGCGTCGAAATCCGCGCTAATCGCATTCACTGAAGCCCTGCGTGCGGAGCTCTTCGCCAGCGGCATCACGGCATCCCTGGTCGTACCCGCCTCGGTTGACACGCAGATGCTCGACAATCCCGAGTGGGAATCGCGGCGCTGGGCGGTGGCAAACTTCAAGATGCCGCCGCGCCTGGTGACGCTCGGCGTCATCGCCGCGGTGACGCTGGGGATGGCCGAGGTCGAAGTGCCGTTGGGAGTTGTGACGGCGCAGAAAATCGCCGGGCTTTTTCCCGACCTGACCGCGGCGTGGATTGGACTTGGTTCGCGCGCGATCGAAGCGATCAATGAGTGGATGGGATCGCGAGTTCGTTGATTGGCTATTTGGTCCCGATACTCACTCCGATGCCGGGCAATACCTCGTTCCAGTAATATTCCGAAAAACCCGCGTTCGCGAACATGCGGTGAAATTCTTCGACGGTGTAGAAGCTGACGAAGCCCGGGTCGCCCCATTTTGCAATCGGCTCCGAAATTCCATACCAGGCCGTGATGCTCGGATCGATGATGACCGCCTTGCCGTTTGCGCGGAGGGCGCGCCGCATCTCCTTCAAAGAATTTTCAGGATTCTCGTAGTGATGGAACGCACTCGAGCAGAAAATAAGATCGAATTTCTCGGCAAAGACGCGCGGCAGGCGAGCCGCATCGACCTGGAAGAAAGCAGTATTGCCGGCACCCTGCCCCTTTGAGTAGTCAAACGCACCCCGAAGCATCTGCTCGGAAATATCCGCCCCCACCACCTCGCCCAGCGGAACCCGCTCCGCGAGCAGCGGAATTTCTTTGCCCGGGCCGCATCCGAGATCGAGAATGCGTGCATCGTCGGGCAGCAAACGATCGATCAGTTCCAGCGTCTCCTCGGTCACCGGCATCGTGCATGGATTGACCCATGAATCGTACAACTCGGCCAGGCTGTCGAAGTCGCGCTCACCGCGGACGCCGGCCTTCATCGTCACAGGATGTTTATGCCGGCGGCAGAAGAACTGGCCGCCCCCGCTCGCGATCGGAAGCGGGAAGCGCCCATACTCGCGCGTCGAGTAGAGACCAACCGATTTGATCATCTGCGCCGGATACAGAATCGAAAGTGCGATCGGCCAGAGGCCTATCGACATCATCCCGAATCGGATGTCTTCGTCGCTCAGATCGCGTGGAATATGGGGCGGCTTCGAGCTCACATGATTTCCCGGCTGGTTACTTAAATTGATGTTTACTACTATCTCAGCATAAGGAATGGGGAGATGAATCCGCAACCGACAATTTGTCTATGAAAGCCCTGGTACTCGGCGCGACTGGACATATCGGCAATGCCGTTGTGCGCGAGCTGCTCGATCGCGGCTACCACGTGACCGCGGCGTATCGCCAGCCGGGACCGCGTCCCAACTTGCAGGGACTGCCGGTTGATCGCCGACCCGGCGACCAGGATTCGCCCGGTCAGATCGAGCGTTGGGTCGAGGGGCACGATCTCGTCATCGACGCCGCGACGCCCTACCCGACCAATCTCTACAATCGCGCCAGGGCTGCCGCCGAGCGCAGAACTCACGAACTGTTGAATGCCGTGATGCGGCGCGGCTGCGTGTTCGGATACGTCAGCTCCTTCACCACGCTCAAGCGAGCGAGCGAAGCGATGGAGTACTGGGGCACCAACCTGGCGATGCGTCTCCATCCGTATTTCGCACTCAAGCAGAATCTCGAGAACCTCGTCATGTCGGCAGCCGATAATGGTCTGCGCACGGTTATCATCAACCCGACGATGTGCCTCGGCCCGTGGGATGCGCACGATCGCGAGCTTTGCCTGATACCAAGGTTGCTCAGCGGCGAAGTGCCAGGCGCGGTCAACCAGATTCTCAACGTGATCGACGTTCGCGAAGTGGCTAATGGCTTCGTCAGCGCAGTTGAAGGCGAGCGCTACGGCCAGCGGATGATCTTCAGCGGGCACAATATCTCAGTCCAGAATTTGTTTAGCTGGATCTGCGAGGTGGGCGAGGTCAACTCACCGCAGTGGCCTACCATGCCGATTTCGTTAACCGCATTCACCGCGCTTGGAATCGAGGCCGTCCTGGGAATCGCGCTCGACGATCCGCCGGTAAAAGCGCTCGCGCCGATCCTGATGTATCAGCACGAATGGCTCCCGCCGTGCCCGGCCTTCCAGGAGCTCGGGATTCCGGTGCGTCCGCTGTACGAGACGCTCCGCGACTCGATCAATTGGTATCGCGATATTGACTATTGCTGACGCGGTCAGAGGGTCACGTCATTCAGGAACTTGACGATATTCGTGTTCTTCATTCCGGCGATTATTCCCGGTGCAATATTTTCGAACTCGTCTTCCCAGTTCTCCGGGTACATCCAGGGCGAGTTGCCGAGCCGCCACGCGAGGTTGAATGCGCCGAGATCCTGGACCTGGGCCCGTAACGCCCAGACATTCTTTGGTTGAATGACGTCGATGGTGGTATCGCGCCCAGGCTCAATAGTCTTTACCTTGAGCCCCATGAAACGCACCAGCGGCAACGACTGGTAGCGGTATATTTTCAGCGACCAGGCTTTTTCATTGAAGAACACACCGTTCGGCGCAGCCAAATCCCCGCCTGGACGCGCCGTGAACCGCACGACCTGCGGCACGATTGACTGGAAGTCAGCGCGCTCGGGCAGCATGACGTCCATCACCTGTTTGAATGCGACCGAGGGAACTCGAAGAACTCCTTCGTTGTTGCCCGGCGCATGATTCTGACTCGGCGGATGCGTCAGATCGACTTCGAGTCGAACCAGTTCGCGATTGGCTGGCGTGCCGCCTGCAAAAAGTTCCGGGAGGAGCAGCGTCTTGACCGTAAGGGCAGTAGCAAGTCTGCCCGACGTCCAGTTGTTGCTCAGAAAATCCACATCGCTGAGCAGCGCGGGGCGGCCAAAGACTTCAGCCTCGGTGAACGCCGCACTCTCGCTGTCGGTCAGAACCAGTATCGGCATCAAGGCGACGCCCAGCGGATCGCCGGATGGCTTTCCATTGCGCTTTTCAAACCATTGTACGAGCGCGGCGAACTCGACTTCCTGCTCAACGTCGGGGCCGCTGCCTTCTCCGGTGTTGCGCATGTTCCGCACCAGCATCCAGGCTGAGCGAGGATCCTCGACCAGCCTGAACACAAAGCGATCGTTCTCGAGATATTTTTCGCAGGCGCGATTAAGCCGTTCGGCCCCTTCGGGTCCGTCCAACTCCAATTCGAGCACCCAAATAATGGTGTCGGGCGAAACGATCGGAGTCGGATCTTCCTCCAACGCGCCGCCACCGAAAGTAAGATAGCGGTTTCCATTACTATGCGGCCCGGGAGAATCGCCGCACGCCCACTGCGTATTCTTTCCGCGCCAGTAAAGGTTGGTGCCGAGGCCATAGAGCAGATCGACGTTGAGCCAGTATGGGAAAATTGGCCGGATCGTCGAGGTCGCACGAACATGGCGCCCGCGCTGAGCGTCGGCTGCCGGATCGCCCGTTTCGTCGCTGAAGAGCCCCAGCGAATCGACGATCGGCTGTCCCGCGATACGATGAATCTTGACCACGACGTCGCCAGTCGGATCGCCGCCGAGCGGATTGTAGAGGATGCCGCCATCGTTAAGCCGATCGAGATACATCGTCGATCTGATTATCGACTGGAAGGCCGCCATCTCGAGATTTCTCGCGTCGCGGACCTGCTTGAACGTGATTATGTCGGTCATCAGCGGGCCCATCGTGTCGAGCGCGGAACTCTCATACCTTTGCGGTGCTTCGCGGAAGAATGGGAAAATCGGAAAGCCGGCCGCTATCGCCTCGGCGTTGGCGCGATACATCGCGAGAATTGACTCGATGTCACGCGAGCGCTCGAATCCCAGGATCGGCGGCTGCACCAGCATTTCCCACGCCGACGCCGCGACCGATGCGAAGCCCTTGAGCGCGTCGGGAATCGCGGTCATCAGATTCATAGGAGCCTGGCGCGCCGAAACATAACGCGGCGGATCGCGATACACTTCGATGAACGGCACGTAGCGATCGCCGTCGCGGCCGGGAACCCGCAGCGTCATGCGATCGACCTGGCGCGGATGGTCGGGACGCAGCTCGGGAATCAGCGTTTCGAACTTGACGACGACTTTCGGGAAGCCGAACAGATCGCGGCCGCTCGCGGCCGACAGCGCTTCATCGACATAAAGGAACGGCACGCAGGTCGCGTACTGCTTGAATACCAGCGCGCCATGCTCGACGGCGTAGCATTCCAGTGGAATCGAGAAGCTGATCTCGCGCTGTGGATAGGCAATCAGGTTGCGCGTCGTAACCGAGAGATATGGATATTGCAAAAGCTCGAACAGCACGAATGGGGCGGCCGGCTGAAAGTAGAATGGCGGCGCTTGCTCGTCGTCGATGAAGTTCAGGTAGGAATCGATGAAGCGGCGCAGCCGCGCCATGTCGGCGCGCAGCGTAAAGAGTTGGCGCGTGACGCCGGTCATGATCGAACGATTCTGATTTGTGAGCGGCTGCGCCTGGAGCAGTCCTCTGAAGAAGGGCAGCGTCTTGCCCATGTCGTTTCTCCCGTGCGTCAAGTCATCCGGCGTTTGATCGGAGGTGCCGCCGCGCCGTTGCAGTCAGTTGAGATCGCGCGCGATAACCCAGGGTACGATCTCCTCGAGAAAGCGCTTGTCGGGCGAGTCCTCGAGGTCGGAGAAGAGCATACCAAACTCGTGCAGCGCCACACCCGCGAGCCGATTTGCGATCTGCCGCGCATAGGCGATACTGCCGCGATCGACCATCGTCTTATGTATCCAGCCAACGTCCTTTGCGCTGCGTTCCTCGCGTTTGGTGCTTAGTATCGAACACAGGCGCACCCGATCGTCGGCCTCCAGATGTTGCAGCAAATGGATCAGCATCAGCGTTCGCTTGCCTTCCCACAAATCGCCGCCCCGTTCCTTGCCGTAGCGCCCGTCGTCGCGAGCGAGGTTCAGCAGATCGTCCTGGATTTGGAAACTCGCCCCGAGGAAAAATCCGAACCGGAAAAATGCATCAAGATCTGCCTGCCCGCGAGTGCCAATAAGTGCGCCGACACGAATTGGATATATAGTCGCGAGCCAGCAGGTCTTCTTCAGCACCATTTCCAAATAATCAGAGGTGGTGAGCGCGGTCGAGTTTTCCTGACGCCATCCCAGCTCGAGGGCCTGACCCTCGGCCGTCTCCCGCGCCATCAGGTCAGTCTCCTCGAGGATTCGCAGCGCCAGCTCCGGACCGAGCATACTCATGTTGTCCATCAGCGGCCGTAGACTGAGCAGGCTCAGCAGGTCTCCGGCATTGATCGCGAGCGGAACGCCGTGCAGCATGTGCAGCGTCGGACGGCCGCGGCGCTCCTCGCTTTCATCTTCGATATCGTCGTGAATCAAGAGCGCATTGTGCATCAACTCGATCGCGATCGCGGAGCCCAGCGCCTCTTCGAGGTTCGCACCGAAAGCGCGCGCGGTCGCGATACACAGCGACGGCCGCATCATCTTGCCGCCGCGCTGCGGATAATCGGCGATTAGATCGTATAGATAGCGCCGCGGCTCGCGATGCGGCAGGTAGCGCTGAAGTTCGGTGCGGACGAGAGTGCCATACTCGCGCAGCTTTTGCGGAACGATGCGCGATGAATGCCTCGCGCCATTGCTCATGTGGGGAGCGCTGCTCAATATACTATGAGCTTCAGATAACCCAGGATCTCGCGGATCGGTTGTTTGGCGTCCCACACCGGAGCCGAGTAGGTATCCTTGGCCGTGCGCGCATCGAGCTTGACTATAATCTTGATGCAGTCGCGGTTGATTTCGACTTCGGGCGCATCTATCGAATGCTCATTATTCTCGCCGTCCTTGTCGAGGCCGCGCAACACGCCGACTTTGAGCAGTGAGTCCGAATCGCAATCCAGGTCTTCGAGATCGATACAATAGTCCAACTTGCATTCGTGCTTGGTCACGACTAGTTCGATGGCGCGCGCGCATCCGTAACCGCAACGGCACTCGTTCTCGCCGCATCGCGGGCAGCGATAGCTGCGGCATCGGCAATCGACCTCGCCGCATTGGGCGCAGCGCACGGTCCGGCAGCGGCAATCGACCTGGCCGCATCGCCCGCATCGCGACGGCGACAGCATCGAACCCCATCCGTAGTAGGGCACGAGCGACGAAAGAAATCGCATCGGCCAGTAAATCAGTTGATTGAGATCGGTGATCGGAGACGAGCGGCGATCCGGCCAGCAGGCGCGGGGATCGTAGCAAGCGATAGAGCGAGACGAAGAGTAGTCGCTGTGTCGGCGTGCGCGATGCATCGCAGAGCCCTCCCTTAAGATTTTATGCCGCGAGCCGAGATAACCCTACAATTTCCGCTACTCCGTCACCAGAGCTCACAACCAGTAGTTATTTGCGGCGCTTACCTGGAGCTTCGCTTTTGTTCCCGACCTGGATCGCGACGGTGCCGTAATGCTCACCGGTGCGCGATTCGACGACGGCTGCTGAATAGAGTCCCGGCGCCTGACTATCCGCGATCTTTATCCGCAATATGCAGCGTCCGTTCTCGGTTTCGAATTGGACGTCGCGCAAGTCAGGCTTGCCATTGTTCTGCGCGCGCAGCGGCGGCACCGAAAGCTCGACGCCATCCTCGAGCGGCCGCAAATCCAGCGCAACGTGATTGCTCTGATTCGAGCTCACCTCAACGCGCACCGAAGCCGAGCGCATCCGCACCGGCGGCGGACCGTATTCAGGTTCACGGCGGTTGTCGAACGGCGCGCGCGAATAGGGCGGACGCACGAGACCATTCACCAGCGAGCCGACCACACCCATCATGTCGAGATACACGCGCGTGATCTGCTCGAGCACACCGTCGCTCGGGCGGCCGCTGAATCCCGCGCCGAATGGCGAGCCATAGCCGCGCCAATCGTAGCCGCGCTGCGCGCGCGATCGCGCCCGCCATTGCCCCTCGCGCATCTGGTCGTCAGCCACGCGGTAAGCTTCATCGACGCCGTCGCTCACGGAATCATCACCAAAATCGGTATCGCGAGATTTTCCGGATTGCGGGCGTACGCTCCACGGATCCTCGTCGCGGAACGCCTCGCTGACTGTGCGTTTGGGCTGGTTCCGTTTCGGATCAGGCTTGTGAAATCGATCGCGCTCGTTCACGAGTATATATCCTCGCTTGACTGGCCGTCATGGCTACGGATGATCATAGCCGACAATTTCAGTGAGCCGCGGAAACCCGGAAATCGCATGAGCCGCAAGCCGCCCGGACATCACAGCCGCCTCGACGCAGCCTTGATTGAATCCGCAGTATGTCCAATCCCCAGCTACGCACAAGTTATCGTAAGTATTGTCGAGGGGCGAGATCCGGAACTTGATCGATCCGGGCACGCTCAGACAATAACGGTCCGACGGATTGACGTTCGCCCGCCAGTATTGAGTATCGAAAGCCGACTCGTCGTTAGCCCTGCCCGGGCGATTTGGATGCTGCGGATCCATCAACAGATCGAAGCGAAACCCGTCGCGGCCGACCGCGCCGGGCCACAGATGCCCCATGCTACGCTCGAGGAACTCGATGGCATTGCGCTTAACGCGATAGAGGCTCTGCTCGGCATAGTCGCTGTCAGTGGGACGCGGAATTTGCGCATCGGGAAGAGCAGAGCAGAAGTACGCGATCGCGCGCGGCTGCGTGGTCCACGTCTCTTCGCTGATCAGATGCCGCATATCGGCCCAAGTATCGAAGGGACGCTCGAACGAAGTGACGGTGCACTGATTGTAGCGCCAGCCGAGGTGTTCGACTGGTTTGGACATCCAGATCTGAAACGCCTGGGTTGCGACGGTTTTGCAGTGCTTGACCATCTCGGACCATCGGCGGTCGTGATGCACGATTTCGCCGCATACGTATGGAATCGCGCCGAGGCCGACGCCGAGCACGACGACGTCGAAGTCATCCTTGACGCGCAGCGTTCGCGTTGCGACTTTCCTTCGCTCCCAGTGCGATTCGAAATCGCGCCGCTCGCCCGCAAAGCGTTGTCCATCAACGAGCTGATCGAAGTCGGGCAGCGACGGCCAGCACGGAACACCGCGCACATCGACGAGCGGTTGATACTCGCCACCGCCCTTTATCCGCGCCTGGACGTCGAACTCGAGCGCCTCGACGTAGCATCGCTCGCCGGGCCGCAGATGCTTTGCGAGCTTGACGTTTTCGAGCCGATGAAAAAACTCGAACCTGACGTTGCGCCGTTTCAGCACTTCGTAGAATGGCGCAAATACGATGTCGCCCATGCCGGCGCGCATCTTCCAGAAAATCGAGCCGCGATACGTGAAGAACATCCGCACCGCGCCGCGAATCGCCTGCCCCGCCGCGATCGCCGGCCGCGAAAAATCGCCATCCTCGTAGGCGAACGCAAGGTCGTAGCATCCGCGCAGAAGCGACGATCGCAGCGTGCTCTCCGACGCGCCGTTCATCACCAGGAACTCGCGCATCTCGTACTGGTCGAGCGGATCGAGGCCGCGCGGATCGTTGAGCAGCCCGCAGCGCAACACGCCGAGCGCACTCGCGACCACGAGATCCGTGATTTCCCAGATCCAGCGCATCTCGTCGTCGCTCTCGATCAGCGGGCGCAGCACGGCGCGAGCACTCTCGGCGATCAGTTCGCACAGGCGAACCAGGATTCCCTCGCTCACCAAGGGCACGAATTCGAGCGCGACCTGCATCAAGCCGGTCGCCTCGATCACGCCCGTGATTCCGCCAACGATGCCGTAGCGCAACAGCCGCGAAATATTATCGAGGATAAATTCCGCCGTGCTCGAGCTCGGCTCCGGCGTGGACGTGAATTGATCGGCGCCGTATGAGCCCTGACTCGAACGAAGCTGCGATGCGCTGAGCAAAACCCGCAGCGACTGGAAGCCCCGAATCAGGTATCCGCGGATGCTGAAAGGATTGTGCTCCGACAGCGGGTCGCCGGGGAAACCGTCGGTTGGCGGGAATTGCGTGAGGCGTGGATACCATTTTCCGTTGCTGAGTTTGTCGAGGACGCCGTTGATCGGTTCGGTCACGAAAGCGTCGCGCCAGTCCGCGAATCGGCACTGCTTCGGATCGCGATTCAGCTCGGCGTAGCACTCGCGCAGCAGGCGAAACGCGTTTTCATAAAACCCCATCCAGACGTGGAGGCCGTGCTCCTCGATACGATCGGCCAGCCCGCGTCCCGAGGCGCCTTTGCCGCCGATTCGCCATCCGACCTGGTAAATGGTGATCTCGTATTTTCCCTGATGCTCGGGGCGGCTCAGCTCGAAGGCCGCGGCGATCGAAGCGCAGCCGCCGCCCACGATTGCAACCTTTATTGGTCGCGTCTCAGACAATAACGAAATCCCCCGAATGAAAGTTTAAAGCAGGCTGGGAACATCCAATACTATTGTGCTTAGGTCAAGGGCTCGGATTTTCCAGTAATTCCGCCTGATTTTTGACCATCAAAAGCCGCTGACATTTCTCGTGCCATTGAACCGCAGTCAATTGCGATGAACCGTGCGGTTCAACTGTCTTGTACGCCTTGGAAGTGAAGGTTGAGTCGTAGAAGGAGTTAAACGATGGAAACCATAAGTAACCCCCTGGCGATGCCGCAGGTCGCGACCACTGCCACCACGACCGAAGTCAGTGAGGCTCAGCGTTTCAACCAGCGTCGTTCACTCGAAGAAGTTCCGGGTGCGATCTTTGCCGGGCTGACCCTTACCTGGATTGTCGCTTCACTGTTGAACCTGATGTGAAAAGAAGATGAGCCTCAAACAACAGCAGCGCCGACTTGAATTTCGGCGCTGCTGCACGATCTGAATCTTCCAACCTGTAACCAACTCCAGCCTTTCCTTGCTCGCATGGCCGTGCGCGCCGTATCCTTCTCGCACCGCGATGGCCGACAATGAAGTAAGCGAGCAGAGGCGCGACCCGATCCTCGCCACGGTGCACCGCTACTGGGGATTCGACGCATTGCGTCCGCTCCAGTCCGAGGCGATTCGCGCCGGAATCGATCGCCGCGATTCGCTGGTGGTGATGCCGACCGGGGGCGGCAAGTCGCTCTGCTACCAGGTTCCGCCCGCGGTCGCGGGCCGCACCGACATCGTCGTCTCGCCGCTCATCGCACTAATGAAAGATCAGGTTGATGCGCTCCGCGAGTGCGGCTATCCGGCGATCGCTCTGCACAGCGGACTCGATCTCGATGAGATGCGGCGCGCCGAGCGGGCGCTGGCCGAGCAGCAGCATCACCTGATCTTCGTCGCGCCGGAGCGCCTGCTCACGCCGCGCTTCCTGGAACTCGCCGCGCGGCTTCGCGTATCGAGTTTTGCAATCGACGAGGCGCATTGCATCAGTCACTGGGGCCACGACTTCCGCCCGGAGTATCGCCGGCTCGCGGAGCTGAAGACGCATTTTCCCAAAGCCAGCTTGCATTCTTACACCGCGACTGCGACCGAGCGCGTTCGCCATGACATCGTTGAGCAGTTGCACCTCGACAATCCTGCGGTGCTGGTGGGATCGTTCGATCGTCCGAACCTGCTCTACCGCGTCATCCCGAAAGCTTCCGTCAATGAGCAAATAGTCAGTGTACTACGGCGGCATCCGAAGGAAGCGGCGATTGTGTATAGCATCAGCCGCAAGGATACGGAGCAGATCGCGCGCCACCTGTCGAGCGCGGGAATTCGCGCCGCCCACTATCACGCCGGGATGGAAACGGACGAGCGCCGCGACACGCAAGACCGCTTCGCCGCTGAGGAAATTGACGTCGTGGTCGCAACGGTCGCATTCGGCATGGGAATCGATCGCAGCGATATCCGATGCGTGATCCATGCGTCGCTGCCCAAGTCAGTCGAAGCATTTCAGCAGGAAACCGGCCGCGCCGGGCGCGACGGCCTGCCGGCGGAATGCGTCCTGTTCTATTCGGCCGCCGATGTAATTCGCTGGCAGTCTCTCATCGAGCGCAGCGCGGAGGACGCCGACGTCCCAGCGGATGTTGCCGAAAACGGCAAGCTGCTGCTCGAGGAGATGCGCCGCTTTGCAACCGTCATCGGATGCCGCCACGGCTCGCTATCCAGCTATTTCGGTGAGCAATACGCAAAATCGAACTGCGCGGCGTGCGACTTCTGTCTGGGCGAGGTCGAGGGCGTAGCTGACGGCACTATTCTCGCGCAAAAGGTCCTCTCGTGCGTGGCGCGCGTCGAGCAGCGTTTCGGCGTCGAGCATGTCGTCGACGTGTTAATCGGCTCCGACAACGAGCGCGTCCGCCGCTGGCATCACGAGAAGCTTTCCACTTACGCACTTTTGAAAGATCTGCCGCGCAAGACACTGACTAATCTCATTTATCAACTCGTGGATGCCGGCGTGCTCGAGCGGACGCCGGGCGAGCGTCCCACACTCCAGCTGAACCCCGCGTCATGGGAAGTGATGCGCGGTAAGCGTCCCGTAAGTCTGCTCCAGGCAAAGAAGCCTGCGGCGTCGCGGACTCGCCTCGAGGAATCGTCGTGGCAGGACGTCGATCCGGCGCTGTTCGAAGATCTGCGGATGCTCCGCCGCGAGATCGCGAGCGAACGCAAGGTCGCGCCGTTTGTGATTCTGCATGACTCGGCGCTTCGCGACCTCGCGCGCCTCAAGCCCACCGCGCTCGAAGGGTTGCGGCACATTCGCGGCATAGGAGAGCGGAAGATCGCGGATTTCGGCGCGCGCTTCGTCGAACGCATCGCATCGTATGATCTCAACCGCCGCGGCGCTGGCGAACCCGACTCGGACCGCGGCGGCTCCTGATGCGGTTGTGATTGGCTCCTAGCTGGCCGAAGAAGGATGGAGCAGTTTCGCGACGCTCCCGAAGTATGCGCCAATGTCGGTAAAGGGATCTGTGATCAGCTTGATGAACCAGATGAGCGAGCTGCGCAGGTCGTGTTCCCAGATGAGGAACAACACGCGCCCGAATACCGCGACCAGCGTCAGGATGAACCACTGCTGCGCGATCGTCGGCAGCATCGCATTCAACGCTGTTAAAGAGATCGTGCCGGCGTTCACGATATGTATTATCGGAATGAGTATGTAGGCGGCCACGATTATAGTCTTGTTCCGCGTGTTGAAGCCGAGCAGGGCCTTTTCCTTGTCGTGGCAGGGCGGCTCCAGGATCGCGTGACCGAATTGGCGCACGAAGAGCGCCGCCAGTCCCAGGCACATCGCGAGCGTCAAATTCGTGAACAGCAGAAAATAGCAATAAATGAAGGTGCTCGAGCTTAGCAGGTGAAAGAACTGGTTAATCAGGTTGCTGTGCGAAGCGACGTGATCATCGTGCTTGCGCTGCATCACCTCGCTGTAAAAACCCGTTACGGGCTTGGGAATCTGCAAAATACTTTTCGCCATTTCCTTGATCAGGCTCCATCGCATGATTTTGTCTCTCCCCGGCAGTTCTTCCTCGTTCAGCCACCAACCATCGCGTTTCATGTTCTCCGCTGCGCTCACGATTTTTGTGCGCAGTTCATCGTAGTCGCCTTCAGTAAAATCCAGGCTGCTCATGCATCTGCCCGTCCCCACCCAGCTAAGCGTGACGCCCTCTGCGCGCAGATAGTATTGCAATAGCCAGTTGTAGCGGCCGGGTTGCTTGAACAGCACGGTCCATACCGTACCCAGGTTCATCACCATCGCGGGCAGATCGAGCGTGCCAAGTTGAGTATTGGTGTCGCGAACCCACTTTTCGCAGCGTTGCTTCGCGGTCGCGTAGGTATCCTCGGTGGACGGCTGCGCCTGCCACTTCAGAAACTCGTTCATCGCGCCCATCACGACGGGATGCGCGGAAAACGTTCCGATCACGTACGCGATACGCATCGGATGCTCAGGGTCGAAGCGCCGCATCAGTTCGGTTTTTCCGCACACCACACCGATCGGCATTCCGCCCGCGATCGTCTTGCCGTACACGACCATGTCGGCTTGAACGCCGAAATATTCCTGCGCTCCGCCAGGAGCGACGCGGAACCCGCTGAATACTTCGTCGAATATCAGGGGAACTCCCGCTTGCGTGCATACCTCGCGCAGCTCGTGCAGCCACTGCGAGTATTCGGAAGTTGAATCCTGGGTCTTGCGAACTCCGCTAGTCAGCAGAACGGTATCGCTCGGCGGCGGCATGTTGGGATGAAATGATTGAACGGGATTGACGAGGACGCCAGCGATTTCGCCGGCTCGCCAGCGAATCAGATCGAGGGACGCGGGATTCATGTCCTTGAGCGTCAGGCAATCTGTAATATTGCGCTCGCTGCCGAGGCCCGGCTGCACACCGTCCCACCATCCGTGATAGGCACCGGCGAACGAGACAATATATTTTCGCCGAGTGTTGAAGCGCACCATGCGGACCGCGGCCATCACCGCCTCGGTGCCGCTCATATGAAACGATACTTCGTCGAGTTTCGCGATCGCCTTGATATATTCGATATTCTCGGCGACCACCGGATGCAGCGGCCCAAGCACGGGCCCGAGGTCTTTCACGCGATCCAGACCTTTCTGCATCCATTCCTTGTAGCGATCGAAACCGGCGAGGTTGAGACCATACGACCCGCTCACGTCGATACTCCAGTTGCCGTCGAGATCGCGGAGCTTCGGTCCTTCGGACTGAGTAACGACGGAGCACAGGTCGAACTTCTCGCGCATCAGGCGCATGAACGGGAACGGCACCCGGTTGGCATCGGTGAATCGGAGGTCGGAAAAGCTCGGGCGAATATCATTTCCCCAGGCGATCGACTTGCTGGAGTTAGTTTGAAAGAAATTCGCGAGGCGATTGATCGCTTCGCGGCGAATCTCCGGCCAGCGCCCGCCCGCGCCGTCCGCCGCCATGAATTCCGAATCTGAATAGTTGAGCGAGCCGACTAAATGAGACAACACCCGCGAGAAACTCGGAGTAAGCGAGAGCGCGCGCAAGGTCATGAGTGCGCTGGCAACCCGGCGAATGATGGACGCCAGCGCGAGGACGAAGAGCGCCGCCGCGAATAGAAAATATAGCCACTCAGTTCCGGCGCGCGGATGAAGCCCAGCCCAATCAAGCAATTTGTTCAGGCCATCACTGGCAACCATCTCGTCATTCTCCTCTTCACTTAGAGTGCCAATCCCTCGCGCGCCAGCGGCGAGTTCGAGGAACTGGAATTGCGGACTTGCGCGCTCCAAAGCAGGTTTTCGAATCGCTCGACGACCCGCGGCCAGTCGTAAGCCTTGATATGTTCGCGGGCGCGGCGCCGTACTATCGCAAGGAACTGAGACTCGCGGGCCAGCCGGACCGCGGACTCGATGAAACGCTCCTGATCGCCATATGGAACGGACATTCCAGTTTCGCCGTCCTTGATATGCACTTTGGCGGCCGCGTAATCGTAGGCAACCACGCCGAGCCCGCTCGCCATCGCTTCGAGCGTCACGTTGCCGAAGGTCTCGGTCTCGCTCGGAAACAGGAAAAGATCGGCGGACGCGTAATGCCGCGCCAGTTGCTCGCCCTTACGCATTCCGGCGAAAACCAGGTCGGGATTTTCGTTCTGGAGCGCCGCGCGTGACGGCCCGTCGCCGACCAGCACGAATTTCACCGAGGCTCGCAGCCGCTTCATCGCTCGATAGGTGCTGATCGCGAGATTTATATTTTTCTCGGGCGCCAGCCGGCCGACATAAAGCACTGCAACCTCGTCGTCTGAGACGCCCCATTCGCGCCGGAGCTCGCGCGAGCGATGATCGGGCGAGAAGACTTTATTATCCACTCCGCGGTCGAGCACATTGACGTTGTTGAATCCCCAGGTGCAGAGACGTTCGCGGAGATCGGAATTAGCCACAAGCGTGCAGGCGGTCCGATTGTGGAATCGCCGCAGATATCGAAACACGAGGTTTTCGATCAGACCCAAATGATAATGAAGTGAGTAGGTGTGATAATTGGTATGAAAGCCGCTGACGATCGGAATCCCAAGGCAGCGCGCGAGTCGCACCGCCGACCATCCGAGCGGTCCCTCGGTCGCGACATAGACGACGTCGGGCGGACTCTTCCGCCATGCGCGGCGCAGCACGCGGCCCGCGGGCAAGCCGAACTGGAGACCGTCGTACCCCGGCAGCGGCATTCCGCCGACGAGAGTCACTTCGCAATCGTACAGGCTGCGGCCGCTGTCTGCGGCAGCCTGATGTGGTCTGACCACGGAAACGGAGTAACCCTGGGCGATCAGACCTTTTACAAGATGTTCGAGCGTGAGCGCGACGCCGTTCACTTCGGGAGGATAAGTTTCAGTGACAATACAGATGTGCTGGCCCGCCGCGCGATGAAGATCCGCGCCGCGGTTCGAATGACTCGAACGTGACGAACCGTTGCCCCCGCTTGACCGCATCTCGTTACACACTGGCACCTCACCAACCTGCCGTCGGAGGATCGGGCGAGGTTTATACTAGTCGTGAATTGTGCCGATTCGGATGCGAAAGTTTGACGCGCGGTTGAATGCTGGAGCGATATAATATGAATTCCAGTCGAGCAGGTGTTCTTACGACAGAAACAATGCAGTCACATTGCGTACCGATGCAGACGACAACCACTTTGTTATATTAAGAACTGATTATCAGAGTATTGATAATCAAGTTGACATGCACAAGCGAGCCAACTACAGGCGATGGATGCGCAGACTACAGATACCCTTCCGTCTTCAGGCGCTCCATTATTCCCCCGGCGCGAACGATAGCCTGCAGGAAGTCCGGCATCCTGACGCCATTGCCCTGTTGCCCGCGAGTGAGATTCTCGACGCTGCCGTGGGTAATATCGACGCGCAGCGTGTCACCTTCATTTACTAGTGTGCGAATACCACTGCATTCCATCGCAGGCAGCGCGTAATTGACGCAATTGCGATAGAAAAGCCCGTTGATCGTTTCAGCGACCAGTGCCGCGATACCGAGGCGCTTGAGCAGCATCGAGCCCGGACGGCTCGAGCCCGTGCCGAAGTTCCGCCCGCCGACCAGGATGTCGCCGGCACGCACTTCATCGATCCACCCGGGACGGTAGGTCGCGAACACATGACGCAACTGCACCTCCAGCGACTTGGCAAAAACAGTCTGCGGCATCATCAGATCGGTATTGATATTGTCGTCGGCGAATAGCCAGACCCGGCCCTGCACGACGAGGGGATCGGAATTGCTCATACTTCGTCTCCGAGATATGCGGTTGGATCGCATATGCGCCCTGCGACTGCCGAGGCTGCCACCGTCGCCGACGAGGCCATGTAGATACGCGCTGAGGGACTGCCCATGCGGCCCTTGAAGTTGCGCGTGCTCGACGTGATACATACTTCGTTGGGCCCGACCACGCCCATGTGTCCGCCGTAACAGGCACCGCAGGTCGAGTTGGTTACCATGGCTCCCGCCTCGAGGAGAGTTTCGACGTAGCCGAGCCGCACCGCTTCCTTGAGCACGCGCTGCGATGACGGAGTGACGATGAATCGGACGCGTGGCGCGATTTTCCTGCCGCGCACGACTTGCGCCGCGACGCGGAAATCCTCGAGCTTGCCGTTCGCGCATGAGCCGACAAAGGCCTGATCGATCGGAACGTCCTCTCCGAGCTCGGTGACCGGCAGAGTGTTGTGAGGAATGAAATCAGGCCGGGCAACGTAGGGCCGCAACTGAGAAAGATCGACTGGATAGGTCGCGGCGTATTCTGCATCGGCATCGCTTTCGGCAGGTTCAAATTGCTCCTGCGTAACCGAACGAAGATATTCGGCGACTTTATTGTCGGCCGGGAATGTCGCGAATTCAGCGCTGAGCTCGGCCGCCATCGTCGCGAGGGTGGCGCGATCGTCGAGCGTCAACTCGGCGACGCCCGGTCCGCCGAATTCGATATTGTGCCCTTCGACACTGCCGGCGATATCGGCGAGGTGCAGGAATACATCTTTGCCGAATACGTTCGGAGGCTTGCGCCCGCTCAGCTCGAATCTCACTGTGGGCGCCACCTGGTACCAGGTTTTGCCGGTACACATGATTTGCAGCATCTCGAGCGGACCCATGCCGCGCGCGACGCAATTGAATGCGCCGGACGCGCAGGTGTGCGAATCGGTGCAAGTGAGTATCTGTCCCGGAAGCGCGAGACCATTTTCGAGCACCACCTGGTGGCAGATTCCGCCGCGGCCGAGATCGTAGAACTTGTCGATCCCGAAATCCTTTACGAACTTGCGCGCGATCGACTGGCCTTCCGCGTCGGCGATAGTCGGCGCCGGTACTGCATGATCGAGGATGACCGCGATTTTTCCTGGATCGACGATCCGTTTGGGCATCGGCGCCGTCGCGCTAAAGGTCAGATCGATTTGAATAATCTTATCGACGTCGCAGACGACAATATCACCGGGGCGGACGCGGCCATTTCCGCTGTGCCGCGAGAGAATCTTCTCCGCCATCGTCATTCCCATACGCATTCTCCTAGAAACGCGGCGCCCGCGAGAGTCGAGTCAGCTATTGTACTTCTTGCCGAGAGCGTCCATCTCTTCGACTCCCAGCAAATCGATCAGCTCACGGAACGCGTCGCGCGCGTCGCGCTTTACCGTGCCGGTCTGCTTCAACTCCGCGAGCGCATCGTAGGTCGACTGATAATAGGCGAGGAAGGTGCCCGAATAGATAGTCAACTTGAAGCCGTGCTTTGCGAGCTCGGGCACGGGCTGCAGCTGACCATTATATAGAAGCGGCAGATGCTTCAGCCGCGATACATAGTCGCGCAAATCGTCGTGGGTGCGGATGCCATCGACGAATATCAAGTCGGCACCAGCCTCGCGATACGCATTGGCGCGGCGCACGACGTCGTCCCATCCGTTGACCGCGAGCGCGTCGGTGCGCGCGATTATCACGGTGTCCGGATTGGTACGCGCGTCGCACGCCGCACGCACCTTCGGCACCATCTCGTCCATCGCAATGACCTGTTTGCCGGTGAGGAAGCCGCAACGCTTCGGCCAGACCTGGTCTTCGATATGCAGTGCCGCGGCGCCCGCGTGCTCATACTCGCGGACCGTGCGCCATACGTTGGTGGGATTGCCGTAGCCGGTGTCGGCGTCGCACACGACCGGAATCTCAACCGAGCGCGCGATAGCGCGAACGTTGTCGACCATTTCGCTCATCGTCAGCATACCGAGATCGGGAAAGCCACGCGCGGCCGCGGTGCCGAAGCCGGTCATGTAGACGGCCTCGAAGCCGAGCCGCTCCGCGATCTTGGCCTGGAGGGCGTCATAGACGAATGGCGCGACGACCATTTCACCTGAGTCGAGTTTGGCGCGCAGCTCGTGGGCGGAATTCATGATTGCTCCTCGATATTCCTAACGCTTGCGCTATAACAGTCCCGCATCGATGCCGCCGTCAAGCGGCGGTTGCATCGATGTCGAAGCTGGTATACGTGCGATTGAAGTTCGTCCAGCTCCCAGGAGTCCGCATATGTCGATCACCGAGCACGCAGTCAAAACCAGGCGGCACACCACTTTCTATCTGGCCGACGGCCCCGAGAATGGCCCGCTCGTGATCTTCACACACGGTTGGCCGGAGTTGTCTATTAGTTGGCGCAATCAGCTTCCAGCGCTGGCAGCGTTGGGGTTTCGCGCGATCGCGCCAGACATGCGCGGCTACGGACGCTCGAGCGTTTATGCGCAACACGCGGATTATGCGCAGGAGCAGATCGTGCGCGACATGATCGAGCTTATCGACTCACTCGGGCGCGAAAAGGCGGTGTGGGTCGGACACGACTGGGGCAGTCCGGTCGCGTGGAACGTCGCGAGCCATCATCCGGAGCGCACTCATGCCGTCGCGAGTTTGTGCGTACCCTACTTCACGATCGATCGCGGCCTCGAGCACACGCTGACGCTGGTCGATCGCAGGCTCTACCCGGAGAAGGAATATCCATACGGGCAGTGGGACTACATGCGCTACTACGAGGAGAGCTTCGACGAATCGATCGCGCCGATGGACGCGAACGTCGAGAAGTTCATGAAAGTCATCTTTCGCAAGGGCGATCCCGCCGGCGAAGGACAGCGCACATTCAGCGCGACGACGCGGCGCGACCATGGATGGCTCGGCGGAGGCGCCGTGCCTGACATGCCGCGCGACAACGACATCGTCAGTGAAGAGCAATTGAGTATTTATGTATCGGCGCTCGAGCGGAACGGATTCTTCGGTCCGTCGGCGTGGTACATGAATCACAAAGCCAACGCCGCCTATGGTGCGACGGCGAAGAATGGCGGCTACCTGGAGATGCCGGCGCTGTTCCTCAACGCGCAATACGACTACGTGTGCGAGGCGACTCACTCGAGGCTCGCCGAGCCGATGCGCAGCTACTGCCGGAGTCTCACTGAAGTTACCTTGCGCACGGGACACTGGATGGCGCAGGAGAAGCCGCGCGAAGTGAATGCGGCGCTTATCCAGTGGCTCGCGACCAGGGTTCAGGAAGTGTGGCCGCGGCCGAGCTGAGCGCTGAGGGCCGGGAGCCTAAGCCTCCCACGGATAGCTCTGCTCGTAGGCGTACGCGGCGCGCAGAATCGTCGGCTCGTCGAAGTAACGGCCTGTTAGCATCAGACCGACTGGCAGGCCGTTCGACTTGGCGCACGGCACGCTGACGGCAGGATGGCCCGTGATATTCAGCGCCGCGGTATTGTTGGAGACATGCCGCGTGCCGACCATCCGCGTGATGGTGTCGGCGTTGGGATCGAATTTCGGCGCTTTCTGCGGCGTGGTCGGCATCGCGAGAAGATCGAAACTCTGAAGCGCCTGATCGTAATGCTGCCGCAGCAGAGATCGCAGATGCTGCCCGCGATGATAGACCATCCCCGGGTAGTTGCGTTTTAGATAAGTGCCCATGATCAGGTTGCCCTTGAGAAGCTCGGGCAGATGAGTCGCGCGCGATTGCATCGCCTGAGCCATCGCGGACGCGAGATGATGGTTCTGTGGTCGGCTGTCGTAGGTCAGTCCACTATTAGTGAGCAGCGTAGTCATGCCCTCGACGACCAGTGAAGCGAGGATGCGTCCGGCGCGGCGATGGAGCGGAATCGACACCTCCTCGACGCTCGCGCCGAGTTGACGCAGACCTTCGATCGCTTGCCGCACCGCGGCATCGACGTCGGGCTCCGAAGTTCCCCAGGCAAAGCCTTCTTTCACGATACCGATTCGCAGTCTGCTGATATCTTCGTTGAGCGCGGCAGTATAACTCACCGAACTTTGCCCGGGTGGCGGGTCGGCAATCACTTCGAGTAGCAGAGCAGCGTCGGCAACGCTGCGCGCCATCGGCCCGGGATGATCGATAGCCGGCTCGAGGCCGACGATGTCGGTCTGAGGCACGAGGCCATGCGTGGGTTTCACGCCGACCACGCCGCAGAACGACGCGGGGATCCGAATCGAGCCGGCGGAGTCGCAGCCGATCGCGAGATCAATATCGTCGTAGTAAAGCGCGGCGCCCGAGCCGCTCGACGAGCCGCCCGACAGGTACTCGCGGTTGTGCGGATTCCATACCGGGCCGAAAGAACTCGTGTCGCCGTTGCCGGAGAATCCCATGCCGTCCATGTTCAGCTTGGCGACGATCTCCGCGCCCTCGCCGAGTATGCGCGTCACAATCGGCGCATCGCGATCGGGCACGTAGCCATCGAGCACTAGCGAGCCGCAACTCATCGGCACGCCGGCGACGAGAACGCAGTCCTTGACGCCAATTCGTTTGCCGGCGAGCTTGCCGGTCGCAGCACCCTTCACCGAGCAGCGGCGCAGAATCGCGTTCAGCGGATCATCGTCGGAACGCGGACGCGCTCCCGGATCGCGCTGAGAATAGTCGCCTTGAGCAGTCGCTTGAGCGATCTGGCCGAGGTCATCCAGGTTCGCCAGGATGGCGATGACCAGATGTTCGAAGTAGTTCGCTTCCTGCTCGGTAAGCTCGAAATGGTTGAGCGCCGCGATTTCGATCAGCTCACGGCGATCAGGCGCACGCATTGCCATTCGTTCGTCCTCAACAACTCCCTGAACGCGACAAACTCTAATGGCACGCGTCGTTAAGTGTCAATTGGCACCAATATCCTACTCGCAGTTAGTTTCTGCAAAAACGCGATGGGCGATCTGCAATCAGAGCGGCTCGAACAGATTGACTCCGTCGAGACTGCGGACGCGGCCGCGCTTGCCGACGAACTCCTCGGTTTCCATCGCAGCCAGGATTTCTTTGGGTGCGCGAGCGAAGAATCGAGCGCCACTTTTTTCGAGGCGTCCCACCACGATCGCCGACGAAGGATCGCCCGCGCGGTCGTGCTCCACGGTGTAGGTCTCGATTGTCGCCGCTCCTTCGGGGTTCTCGATCGCGATGACAGAGCCGCGCTGCGGCTCCTTGAAGACCTCGTAGTTGAAACCGCCGTGCGGGCGCTCGAGGTTGTAAACCGCGGCGGCGTGCTTGGTGAAGTACCATCCAAGGCCGGTCGTCATGCCGAACTGGCCCGCCCGATCGCGCAAGCGCTCCGTCATCGCCGCGACCGAATGGGTAACGTAGTTGTTCGCGGGTCCACCAGCGTAGGGCAGACCGCCCGTGAGAGTAACGCCGCGCTGATCGCCGAGTTCTATGCCGACCGCTTCCATCGCGAATTCGAGCGCGACCGGAAAGCAGCTGTAGAAATCGAAATGTGAAACCTGATTGGCTTCGATTCCAGCGCCGCCGATTGCAGCGTTCGAGCACGCTCGCAGCGTCGGCGACTCATTAAAGCTCTCACGCTCGCTGAT
The DNA here is from genome assembly GCA_035508495.1 of Candidatus Binataceae bacterium. Classification (NCBI taxonomy): domain Bacteria; phylum Candidatus Binatota; class Binatia (SeqCode); order Binatales (SeqCode); family Binataceae (SeqCode); species Binataceae bacterium (SeqCode). The sequence goes on along the minus strand of DATJMX010000032.1, from coordinate 60,590 downwards.
CAACCACGAGTCAGTCGCATCTGACGCCGAGTGGATATAGACGGTTTTGCTCTGCGGCACTCCTACGCGGCGCGTCTCCTCGTCGCTGGCGACTATGACTGCGGCGGCCAGATCGACTTCCATAATCGCGTTCATCAACTTGGTATATGGAAAACAGATGATGCGATTCTCCGGCGTCGCCGTAATGATTTCCGCGGCCGAACGCTCCTTGCGAAACCATGCGTAGGGATTGGCCGCGGCGACTCGCGTCATCGAGGAGCAGAGTTTACCGAACCGCTCGCGATGCTCGCCGATCGTCCATCGTTTGCGGGCGCGGTGCGCATTCTCAAACATTGGATAGACCTGGATCGGGAGCTTCGCGCCGTAGCGTTCTTCATACGCGTTGGTGCCCATGCGCGGATCGCCAAGCACTTCGGGCTCGCCTGAGCCCTGCGCCATATTCCATTTGACGCCGCCGCTCTTCGCCGCGCGACGCGCAGTGTAGATCGCCTCGGCGCCAACGATCAGCGCAGCGCGGATCTTCCCGGCTGCGATCTCTCGCGCGAAATAGTTGATCAGATATTGAGGCGTGTTGCCGCCAAAGGTCGTCGAGATTTTTCGCGCCGGCGAAATTCCGAGGCGCGACGCAAGCGCATCTGGCGCGTTGTGATATCGCGCCGAAACGATATTCAGGACGGCCACCGCGTCGATAGATTTGAGAATGTCAGGGGCGCCTGAATCCTCGGCGGCGGTACGTGCAACGCGCTCCATCATCGCGAGCGGTTCCGGCGCCTCGGCAAGTCCAGCGGCACGAGGATTGAACTGTGCGACCCCGGCGATCACCGGAAGTGGCTGCGCCATATGGACCTCCGCGCGCGGCCAAAGCGGCCGCTGACAGAGAATTCGCAATCAGCGGAGGAAATTCAAGCGGCGCGATCTGCGCGTGTTCAGGCGATCTGAATGACTACTGATCGATCAGCGACCTTGATGCGGCGTTCTTGAAGCCGCTGGCGATATAAACTCCGTCGCTCAGCAGGCTTTCGACGTCGAACTGCGTAAGCGATGGTTCGAGATAACTCCAGGGGTGGCGCAGGCCCTCGAACGCGGTGAGCGAGCGCATCGCGGCGAAGAACACCGCCATGTTCACCGGCATCTTCCACGGCGGCGCCCACTTAAGTCCCGCGGCCACGACGCGGCCACCGGGTTTGACGCTGTTCAGAACGTTGCCGATAGCAGCGGGCGTGCGCATCACGTCGTGAGCAAAATGAAGTAGTGCGGCATCGGCGATTACGGGGATGCGCGCGTGTTCGACCGGCGCGTGAATCAAGGTCACGTTCTGCAAATCGTTAGTCCGAATCCGCTCCGCGGCGCGCTCGAGCATTTCGGCACTCTGTTCGATTCCGATCACGCGGCCCTTCGAACCGACCTGGCGCGAGAGCGAGCGAAAGCTGAGCCCCGTTCCGCACGCGACGTCGACGACGATAGTGCCGCGGCGCAGCCACAGGCGGCTGATGGCGCGGCGGCGAACCGGCTCGAGAAAGTTCAGCTCGAGGTCGTAAGTCGCGGCGCGCTCGCGATACTGGCGCAGGGCTGCCTCGCGGTCCGCACGAATATTGGCGAAGGCGTCGAGCCAGCTATTTTTGTTCTCGGGATGCGTCGATTCCATCGCGATTGCTCCGGGTGTGCATTAAAACTAAGCAGCGCACCGGCTTGAGGCAATTTGGGTTTGTCCCGAATGCGACTGACGATGCAGATGGTGCGGCGCTAACTGCCGGCGATCACCGCCCAGGTCGCGATTGCGCTGCCGATCGTTGTCCAGTAGCCGAATTTTTCGTAAATTTGCGCCGCCTGCTTGCGTTGCTCGGCCGGAGCGAGGTCGGCGGAGATCTGGGGGTCGGAAGCGTTGCGAATCGCGAGCCAGTTGGGCGCGCGGCCCTTGAGGTCGTTCGCGCAGACAAGTCCAAGAACTGCATCGCCCATTTCCACCGCCGCACCGAGTCCCTGCAATTCGTATTCGTTGTTCGCAGTATCGAACGCGAAGAAGTCAGTGGTCACAACAGTATCGTCGGGAACCTTGGTCGATGGACTATCGAGCAGCGCCAGCGGTCCGTTGCCGTTCGGCAGTTGCTTGGCGTTCACCGGCAACAGCTTTTCGGCAGCGACCGACAAATATGTCTTCGGGATTGCTCCGGCGCTGCTGAAGCTTTGGCTGTGAAAAGCCTCGTTGCGAAAAGATTTGAGACAATCGAACCGCGCGCGCCGCGTCATGACGACATCGCCGAGCTTGACGCTCGCGCCGATCGCGCCTGCGGTCCCGGTCGTAATGACGAATCCAGCGCCGGTCTCTTCGATGATTTGTTTCCAGAGCGCGCGAATCGGCAGCCGCGGGCCATCCTGGCTCATGTGCAATTCGGATTTGAAACAGAGCACGCGATGCTTTCCGATCGCGGTCGGGAAATACGATCCGAGCCGATTGGCTTCCAGAGCTGGCGCGCCGGCACGGATATGCGGCGCATAGGTGTCCCAGAGATGGGCGTAACGATACCACACATCGCTCGACACTCCCGGCGTCAGAATGTCAGCCAACGCGCGGGCCTCGGCCACGGTCCAGGTGACGACGATCACATCACACGCGGGCAAGCGGTCGGATTGCTTCGGAGCAGGAGCCGACGTGCTCGCGGGCTTGGGATTCAGCCCGCGAGGCCACGGAATCGGCTGGAGATTTCTTCGCGCCAATGCTTCGTTTTCGGAAGACGGGATCGTCCAGGCTGCGTGAGTCCTGGGATCATCGGGATCGTACTCGATGATGTGTTTCGCAAAATCTACGTCCGTCTCCGGCGCCAGCATTGTGCCCCTCTTCGCGAATTGAAATCCACCTCAACGGCCCGCATCCGCGCAAAGCGCGAAAGCGAGTAAGTCGCGGTCTATAGACAGTAAGGCGTTCCATCGCATTGAACGAATTGTTCAATGAGTCAGAAAGTGTAGTTTCGTCGATACTTCGCTGAGGAGTGAAGCGGGAATTATGTTGAAGTTGATAGCAAGAGAGAATAACAGCGAGGGTGAATAAGATGAGAAGTGACGTCTCTTTTTTGGATTTCGTCGTTGGGAACGGATACCAGGGCATTCATGAAGCGGTCGAAATCAACCCCGTTTGATGAGATAGCAAGTGATTTGCCCATGAGGTCAGTCTAGAGCGATTCCCAGATTCTGCGAAACATGCGACGTGTTGGCTTAACCAGCGCGACGGTTAATATTGCGAGCTCGAAAATCGTGAAGACTGTCATGAATCTTGATTGGGGATCTGGATCGTTGACTGCCATACCAGCCCAAAAAGCGATCAGCAAGCCTTGGAAGTAGATCCATGCCCTCTCTGACGCGTCCAGTTGATCCCACCACCAGCGCATGAGGGTCAGCTTAGCGTTTGCGCTGGTCTTTGGGAAAGATCGGCTTCAGTGCGGCCTTGAGCGATTCAGGGTCGTTTTCTTGGCCAGCACGATGAGCCTAACTGCATGAAGATTTCCGCGTTCCGTCTGTTGTTGTGGCGGAACGTGAACTCGTTTTAGGTAGAGCGGCAGATAGCCCTTGCCGACATTGTGACAGGTGCCGATGATTCCGCGCTTCAACAGCGCCCAAAACGATTCGATGTTGTTCGTGTGGACCTTCCCGCGCACGTATTCCCTTGGGAATGCTTCACGACTTCAAGACAGCGCCCGCCGCGTGATGGACGCGGCGGGCGATGAATGAGCAGAGAATCCGATTATCGATCAATCAAACAGGATCTTACTTCAGTGCGCGCACTTTGGCATTGGCTTCGCGGCCGAGGCATCGCTTTAGCCAGTCTGCCACTGCCGGCGTCGCCGACATGTCGAGGCGCATCATGGCCGCCCAGCTCAAAACCGAGGCGACGTTCAGGTCCGCGATCGTGAAACTATTGCCCGTGAGGTATTCCTTGCCCGTCAGCGCATGGTTGAGAACGCCTAGCGGGGCCTTCAGCGCGTCGGCCGCTTTCTGGGCGGCCTTCTCGTCACGCTGATCGGCCGGGAGCAGCACGCGCTGCATCAGCAGCGTCATCAGATGAGGCTCGACCTCGGTCATCGCCCAGAAGCTCCACTTGAACACGTCGCCGTGCGCGGCTTCCGCCGGCCACAGTGAATTCTTGCCATACTTCTCGGCCAGGTAGAGGTTGATCGCCATCGATTCCCATACGGTATTGCCGTCGTCCTCGAGCACGGGAACGTGACCATTGGGATTGTGCTTCAGATGCTCGGCGGATTTCGCCTCCGAAGGAGCAACGGGGACATGGTCGTACTTGAGGCCGAGTTCCTCGGCCGCCCACAGGGATCGCGCCGCGCGTGATTTCGAACTGCCGTAGATTTTCATCGATCCAGTTTCTCCTTGAGTATGTTTCGCATTGATGCAGCCTTTGCCGATTAGTTCAAAATTAAATGGTCAATTCGAACTGACTATCCGCCGAATGCGGCCCGCAATGCCTCCGCGCCTTCGCGAATGCCTGCTTTGCCCTTGTCGATCATGTCGAAGAAGCTCACGAAGCCGTGAGTGACGCCCTCATAGCGCGTGAGCGTGACCTGGTTGCCGGCACGTTTCAGCGCGGCGGCATATTCCTCGCCCTCGTCGCGCAAAGGATCGAGGCCAGCAGTCTGTACCAGCGCCGGGGGCAATCCCGCGAGACTCCTTGCGCGCAACGGCGAGGCGAGAGGATTCGCGCCGTCTCCGGCATTTACCAGGTAATGGTCCCAGAACCACTTCATGTCGGCGCTCGACAGGATAAAGCCGTCACCGGCAAATTCGCGCTGCGATGGAAAATCGAGACTCGAATCAGTGACGGGATATATCAGAAGCTGGAAAGCGAGCTTCGGTCCGCCGCCGTCCCGCGCCATCATCGCAACCGCCGCGGCGAGATTTCCGCCCGCGCTGTCGCCGCCGACTGCCAGCTTGTCGGGAATCCCGCCGAACGATGCGGCATTGGCAGCGACCCACTTCGTCGCCGCATAGCAATCGTTGGGCGCGGCCGGAAACTTGTGCTCGGGCGCGAGGCGGTAATCGACCGATACGACCAAGCATCCCGCGCTGTTGGCGATCGCGCGGCAGAGATTGTCATGACTCGCCAGGTCGCCGAGCACCCACCCGCCGCCATGGAAGAAAACCAGCACTCCGACCGGCAGCCGCGCCGCGGGTGTGTAGATGCGAATCGGGATCTGGCCGCCGGGGCCGGGGATATGCCGATCCTCGACGCGATAGATCTCCTGGGGCGGAACCGGGCTCGCCTCGAGCATCGCCTGCATCTTGGCGCGCGCCTGCTCGGGCGTCTCGGCGCGCAGGAACAGCGGACCGGCAGCATTCGCGCCGTCGAGAAAAACCTTGGTCTGTGGATCGATCGTGAGCGCCATGCCGTCGTCTCCTCGGGCCCCATCGCGCAATGACGATCGCGATCAGCCTCGTCCGAAACTTAGGCGACGGCATCAAGGGTTGGCAAGCGCGCGCCTGGGTGCATCGATTAGCTGGGCGTCTGCACGAACTGGGCGTGCCAGGTGGCGCGGAACCATGGCGACCCGTCGCGGGTGCCATAGACGTTGGCGGTTATCTGCATGACATCGCCCTGGATCTTGCAATTGAGGTCGGTGTTTTCGTCGACGGTGAACGTCGGCGCGCCATCGCGGTCGACGCTGTATTCGTCGAAATGCAGTGTCGCCTGCATCGTGGCGTAGTCGCGGCCGTCGGTTGAGATCGGCACCACCTTGCCGTGCGGGTTAATGATCTTTTCGCTCGGCTCGACTCCCGTTTCGGTGAACGTCAGCTTGAAGGGACCGCCGCCCACGCGCCTGTAGCATAGGCGATAAGTCTTGGGCGTCCAGAAACCGACCTTGTGCGCGCCCGGCTCGCGCTTGATCGAGTCGAGCTCGCCCACCTGACCTTGCCAGCATCCGTTGAAGACGGAAGGCAGCACCAGGTTTTGTCGCGGCGTTGTCAGCAGCGATGCGCTCGGTGGTTCCTGACCCGGAGTCGCCGCGGAGGCGGGAGCTTGCTGCACAGGATGCGGTGGCCAGACCGATGGCGGCAACAATTGAATCGGCGTGCTGTTGGAATCTGGCGCGTAGTCGGGAACCGCCGGCGCCTGGTATTCGCGCTGGGTCGATGGTGGCGGCACTTCCATCGTCGATTGCGCAAATGCGGTGAGTCCTGCGGCGCTTAGCAGCAAAATCGCTGCGGCCACGACGCTGATACCTCGAATTTTCATGCGATTCTCCGGCGACCTGCCTGATAAAAGCACAACTGATGCCGTCGTCTGGTGCCGTGGCGCACAGTGGATTGCCCCCGATGTGGCCTGTAGCATCGATTTTATTCCGATCTAACCAGGACTTCGATGAGCGAACTGAACATCAACTTCGAGGCGGCATGGGCCGCGAGCCAAGTCCCCGCAACCGGTCGCCGCAAGGAGGCGCAGCGCCTCGCCGACGCGATGCGCAGAGTTATCGAGCATCTCGTGCAGGTGGCCGCGCCCGAGGACGACCTGCGCCGCGCCGCCGAACTGCTCGAAGGCTACGCCGAGCGGCTCGCCAAGTATCCCGTGTCGCGCACCTACGAGGGTTTCGCCGAAGCCGCTAACGCCGGTGACACGCACGTATTCTTCGATCACAGTCCGCTTATCGGGATGGCGAATCCGCTCGCGCCGCCGATTCGGATGGCGGTGCTCGGCGATCGCATCGAGGGCCGCGTCGCGTTCGGGCTGCCTTACGAAGGACCGCCGGGACACGTGCACGGCGGATTCATCGCGGCGGCTTTCGACGAAGTCCTCGGCATGGCGCAATCGCTCACCGGCAATCCCGGCATGACCGGCACGCTCACAATTCGTTATCGCCGCCCAACGCCGCTGCTCAAGGAGTTGGTGTTCGAAGGCCGCGTCGATCGCGTCGAAGGCCGCAAGATCTTCACAATCGGCAAAGTCTCTTCAGACGGAGTAGTAACTGCCGAAGCCGAAGGCCTCTTCATCGCAGTCGGCGCCGAGCGCTTCATCGCGATGGCCGAGGCGCGCGCCAAATCCAACGGCGATAGCAAGTAGAGAGCGCGGCAAGATTAGGAATCCAATAGGGCTGGATTCTGTTCGACTATCATACCAAGTATGCTGGTGTCGGATTGGGGACGCGGCAAGAGAAGACCGGGAGGCCCAGCGCTTCGACTTTTGAGTGTCATTAAGAAACATGGCATTCGAGCGATTGCCTGAATCGAAGCAAACCTGGGGAACACCTTGTGAAGCGCAGGTGCGAATTCCGCGGAAATCTCAATCCGGACGCACCAGTCCCGACAGCCCGGCGAACAAGAGCGGCGTGATTAGCCAGCCGGCCAGGATGTGGATCCAGAGGTAGGCGCGCAGGATGCGGCTGGGCAGTTCGTTGATTCCGAACATCGTGCGCGAGCCCTGGAGCGTGCCGCCTACGGCGTGGCGCGGGTTCGGCCGCCAGTAGGAATCCTGGTAGAGCACTACTACGGGCAGGAAATTCTCGAGTGAGTATACAAATGGATTGAAGACCGGGTAATGCGGCGGCGCCTCGCCCGTCTTGACGAACTCCGCGTATGCCGCTTCCTCGGTCGGAGTTATTAATCGCAGATGATACCCCCAGCCAAACAGGATCGCGCCGAAGAGGACGAATCCTCCTATCCACCACAATGCGCGCAGCGGGCGGAAGCCGTAGCCGATCGTGTACTGGAGCATGATACTCCAGAGCCGATTGCCGCGATTCATGTTGGTATTACGGCGCTGCGCGACCTCTTTCGCGATCATCATGTCCGTCGCGTTTTGATCGCGCCCGGCATCGCGGAAGATTTGCGCGAGCTGGCGATAAGGCTGCGGATGGTAACCGGGCGGTTGCAGCGCGATCCACTGGAGCCGGCTCTCGGCGTTGTCAGGGCCGCCGTCTATAGAGTGATAGACGAAGCCGTTAATCAGTAGATTGCCGGGCGCGGGCCAACTCGCTGCATCATCCCAGATCGCACCCGCCGATGCGTTTTCGAGATCGAGCGTCGTCTTCGGAGTATGCTTAACCTCGTTCCAATAGAAAGTTCCTTTGATCGTTGCCCGGTCAGCATCGAGTCCGGTGGCGTCGTCGCCGGTGAAATTAGCGGCATGGAAATCGAGCGCGCCTCCGATCTTCGCGATTCGCGCGTCAATAGTTCCGTTGGTTGTGAAGCCGTTGTGAAATTCCGCATCGCCGCCGATCTGCGCCTCGACCACGCTGACAGTCAATTGCCCCGAAGCGTCGAACATGCTGCCGGCGCAATCGATACTCCCGCCGATTCGGCTGCGGAAAAAACTGATTGTGCTGAATGAATCGAAAGTCAGGCTCACATCGCCGTCGATCGTTGAGCCGTCGGCCGTAATCGAGTCGACCTTCGAGGAGCGCAGATCGAATTCAGCCAGGTGCGCATTACTCAGATCGATCGGATCGGTGAAGTAGCTATGAACGATCGTTATCGGCTTGGTGGAAACCGCGTACGAAATATCGAGTGGTCCATCGATCTTTACTCCGCCGAATCCAAGTCCGCTCGGATGCACCAGCCGCGACGCATCGGGATCAGCGATCAGCCACCGCAGCAACTCATGACGAATGCTGCGCTCAGGGCCCCACTTCGCGCCCTGGGCAGCATCGTTGAGGGGCGACTGATCGTCGTTGCTGGGGCCAATCCAGCGAAACTCGCGATGCGGCGCCGCATCGATCAGCCGTTGCTCGGCGAGGCTGAGCGCGCCGAAGTGCTGCGCCGCAAGATGAGACAGCGTGGCGGCATCGCGATCTTGCGACGAGAGGTTTGCGCCCCTAGGCGCCTGGCCCGCAGCGTTCGCAATCCTGGCGATGAGCAGAATTATAGTGACTATTGCGATATGTGCTGCGCTCCTCCAGGGCAGAGCGGCAACGTTCGTATTCGAGCTAATGATGGTGCGGCAGACTTCCCTTCCCGATGCGGGAAGCGAAAGAGGGTTAGGTCGGTTTTCTCGCTGGCAATCAGACAACGACCTAACCCCTAACCCCTTCCCGCGTCGAGAAGGGGTACCGGAACACGCCGGCGATCTGAACTGACGATGTTATCACGGCCGGACAGAGGCAGAGCTCATACTTCCGATAGCCAGTGGCGCTCGAGCGCGGTCACCGGGCGGCCTGCAATGTAGCTGTCGATCGCGTTGCGGGCAGAGTCGCTACTTTTGCCGCGAATCAGACTGACTATGTGCGATTGGATAAACACGCCGCGCTGTTCGTCGCTGCCGCCAGCGCATGCGACCTCGGGCAGGATCGGCGCGAGCGTGGCCGCCGCGAAATCCCAGTCGCCGTAGGCGAACGCGACGCATCCGCGCGCGAGCGGCATCCCGATCTCCTTCCAGACTTTTCTTAGGCCGCCCGTCTGCGCGTCCGCGTGCCGCTGCATCGAGTCGAGCGCATCGGCGACCACTTCGCGCTCGCCGGCGCGCGCGAGGGCGTACAGGAAGATCGTTTTGAGGAACGGAAAGACGTGCTCGCTGACGCGCTCGCGTAGATGCGGCGCGATTTCGCGCCATTCCTCTTCGACCCGGCCGCCAGCGAGCTCGATATACCAGAGCATCAGAATCGAATCGGTCAGCTCGACGATCGCATCGCGATCGAAACCCCAGATCTTCACGCGATAGAGCTCGCGGACATGATCGAAGTCGCGGTTGTCGAGCAGCAAGGCTCCGAGATGAAACGAGTTGTGCGCGACCGTGTAATGGCTGAAGCGTTCCCAGGTCGGCGCGAAGCCGTGCAGCGCGGCGATTCCCTCCTCGACTCGCGACTCGCCCGAGAATACGTGCGCGAGGCAGTGCTGCGCCCACATCGTGAGCGGATCGATCTCGAGCGCGCGGCGCGCGACCCGCTCGGCTTCGTCGCGCATCTCGCTCAGCTCGAGCGCGAACGCATACATCGCAAGCACGTGGCTGTTGCTGGGATTCGCTTCAGCTGCCTTGCGCATCACCTTGAGTTGCCGATCAGTTTCGCCGGTCTCGAAGCAATGGAACTCGGCGAGCTTGGCCGCAACCATGTCGGCTGGCCAGCGGCTGGCGATCTGCTCGTAGCCGGAAAGCGCGCGCTGAAAATCGCCGCCGAGGCCCGCTCGCACTGACTGAATAATGATTCGCTCGCGCTCCGAGACTTCGCCCAGGCGCGCTTCGGCTCGCGTGAGATACGGTTCGGCGCCGGCCCCCTGCCTCAGCGACTGAGTATAGAGATATGATGATGCGGCGTAGGCCTGGAGCAGTGGGCATTCGGGTGCCGCATTGGCAGCGCCAATCACGTCACCGACCTTCGTGCCGAGCGAGACGACCTCGCGAGCGTAGTTGTTGATCGCCCGCACCGCATCGCCCGAGCCGTTAGTGACGGCGAGTCCTCGTTCATCGCGGTTCATCAGAAATCCCTTTCATCTCCGACCGACCGTCGCATGGTGACCATTATGCGTCAATTGCCAACCGGGCCGCCTTCTCGCATGCGCAACGTGCGGCTGGTAGATGTTGCGATGCATCCGGCTGGTGGAGGAAAGCTCCGATGGACACCGCGCAACGCGAAATGCTCGCCAACCTGCTCGCCAAGGAGAAGGTCGCCGTCCTCGTCACGCAGGGCGAGGAGTATCCGACAGCCACGATGCAAGCCTTCTGCGAAACGGCCGCACTCGAAATACTGTTCATCCTCAACGAAGGATCGTTCAAGCACAACAACGTGCTGGCGCGGCCGAAGGTCGCCGTGCTGGTGGATGATCGCGAGACCGGCGACATCACGACGTTCCGCGTCTCGCGCGCGATAATCGATGGCATCGCAAACGAAGTGCCGCGCGACAGCGACGAGTGGAAACGATGCGAGACGATGTTCCTTGCCAAGGCGCCCTTCGAAGCGCCATTCTTCAAGTATCCGACCCTGCGCATGATCAAGATCACGCCGGCGCGCGTGTCATACGCGGGCGCAGACCGGGTGTCATTCAAGGCCGAGTTCTGAACGCAACGTCAGGAGAAGATCGCGATGGAAAAGAATGACGTCGTAGTACCCAAGGGCCAGGAAATCCTCTACAACAATTTTCATTTCGCGCCCGCGGTAAAGGACAGGGATCATCTTTATTGTTCCGGCGTCATCGGCATGGGACCCGACGGCAAAGTCTCGTCCGATCCGGAGACGCAGTTCACGCAAGCCTTCGAGGGCGTCAAGGCGGTGCTCGAGACGGCCGGGCTTTCGTTCCGCGACGTGGTCGATATCACCTCGTTTCATGTCGGCCTGCAGGCGAACATGCGCAGTTTCATGAAGGTGAAGGATCGCTACGTGAGCGAGCCATACCCGGCGTGGACGGCGATCGGGATCACCGAGCTGGCGGTGCCGGGCGGCCTCGTCGAAGTCAAAGTGATCGCGCGGATGCGCGGCTAGCAATCGAGAGCTCCGAAGATGCAAACCAACGATCATCGAATCACGAACGAAGAGCAGCTGCGCGCGATCCTCGGCAATCCGTCTCCGGCGACGAAGAGCAAAGTGCTGAGCGAGCTCGACGAGGCCGCGACGGACTTCGTCCAACGCTCGCCATTCATCGTGCTCGCGACGGCAGATCGCGAAGGCAATCAGGACGCCTCGCCCAAGGGCGACCATCCTGGCTTTATCGCGATCGAAGACTCACGCACGTTGCTGATTCCGGAGCGCAAGGGCAACAAGCTCGCGTTCGGCTACCTCAATATCCTGGAGAATCCGCGGGTCGGGCTGATCTTCCTGACTCCCGGCACCAACGAGACGCTGCGTATCAATGGCGCCGCCGAGCTGACGTCGGATCCCAAAGTATGCGAGCTGCTGACGGCGCGTGGCGCGCCGGCGATCCTCGCGATTCGGGTGAAAATCCACGAATGCTTCTTCCACTGCGCGAAGGCGTTCATAAGATCGCAACTGTGGAAGCCCGAGACGTGGCATCCGCTCAAAGTTTCCTTCGGCAAGCAATTCGCGCAGCGGGCGGGCAAGGGCGACGATCTGGCGCAGAAGATCGACGAAGCTATCGAGCGCGACTATCGCGAGAACCTCTGAAAAAAACGGGCCGCGCGGGGGAGTCGGTCCGCACAGCCCGTGCTCGGGGGGGAAGGGCTCGTATCGTGTCGGCGACGGGGCCGGCCTAGAAACCAGGTGTAATCGTTCCGAACAATCCGTGACTCTCGCCGTCCGGACCGGCGGTGAAATAGAGGCTGTTGTTCGGAGCATTCAGCGCGCCGGTTCCATTGATCAGCGACCACAGGCCGTCGATCACGAGCGGACGAACCGCGAACTTGTCGCGCGTCCGGAGTTGTCCCAGCGGAATTCCAAGACCGGGTGTAAACACATTGATACGACCGTCGCCAAAGTTTCCGACCAGCAATTGGCCGGTAACGATTCCGAAGTTATTGGGCGCCATCGACAAACCCCACGGCGCGTTCAATGCGCCGCGCGCGGCGAAGCGCCGCTCGAAATCACCGTCGGTGTCGAAGATATCGACAAAGCCGCGCCCCAATCCGGGCACGTCGTCGTGCCGGGCCGCATCCTGCAGCGCATACGTGACGTAGAGCTTACCGCCGATCAACTTGACGTTGAATGGAGCGTAACCCTTCGGCAATGTCGGGTCGCTGAAGTTTCCTTTCAGACTGACCTGCTCGTACTGACAGGTTTGGCCGCTGGTATTGGTCTGAAAGGTGTCGATCGTGCCGTGGCGAAAGTCGGTGGCATAAAGCGTCGGGATTCCACTCTTCGGCGTCGCCATCTCGAGGCCTTTGTACACCGCGCCGTCAGCGGTATCAGGTACCTCTGAATTGTCGACCCTGAGCATCGCATTCAGGCCGTCCGCGAGTTGCCAGCCCGATAGCGTGCCATCCTCGGTATCGAAGATAAAAAGATCACCGCAGAATGCTGTACCGGTGTTGGAGACCATCCCGGTTGGCGCGGCGGGCGGCGGCGGCATCACGCCAGTGGGCAGTGGAATCGTGACGAAGAACGGAATCATCGTCATCGGAATATCGAAGATCGCGCCAGTTCCGTCGTATAGCGTCGAGAATCCTGAATTGTTGTCGCTGATCCAGAATGGCGAGCCAGCCGTGTTGCCGCTGCCCGCGATGAATGAGATGCCCCAGGCGTTGACCAGCTTGGGATCCGTCACCGGCGCAACGCCCGGCTCGTCGGAGACGAGATTGCTGGAATTGTAAAAGAGTTGCGGCAGCGCGAGTGCATTCGATGCCGTCAAGGCGATCGCCGACACCGCGAGCGCGGCACACGTCTTCTTCAGCGTGCCATTGAGTAATCCTTTCATGGCCGTCGGTTCCTCCCGTATCGGGTCAGATTTAGTTATGGTCGGCGCGCGAATGCGCGCCACGTACTCATCAACCGCGGAGTGGCTATTAAGGTTCCCGATCGAGAAGGCATAGTCGAAAAAATATGTCGTTGACTCTTATGGGTCAGGCGGTGATTCTTCGAGGCGGGGACGTAGTAGCTATAGTCTCACCGCTCGCAGATAGTGAGTTGATTCCATCGGGACGCAACTTGCTATTGCATTGATATTTGCGGACCACGTTCCGCCGCTTCGTTATTGCTTGTAGCAGCCCTGAGTCCGGTCAGATCCCGAAACGTGCGTAAACTGCACCGCGCAACAGGATCGTGATCGTGCGCATCGGCAGCAAACTCGGCATCCGGCCGGAATCCTGGCCTGACATATTTCAGTACATCGCGGACCAAGTCGCGGCCTGAGTAGCCAAAAACTAGTGATGCCGAGGCATTTCGATCGCTCCGACTGCATATGCGACCGCTGCCGAGGATGTCAGCAAATCGGCGGTGCTCTGGATCATAGTGTAGCGCGCGTTCGCCAGGTCGCGATCCGCGGTTAACAACTCGACAATCGTGCTGAGGCCTTGCCGATATGTATCGAGGTTGGCGTTATATGCTTCCTGCGTCGCGGCTAATAGCGCTTCCGCATATGCATACTTCTTCAGCGTGGATTCGAACTCATAGTATGCGCGCCATACATCGGCGATCGCGGCGAGCTCACTCGATTGCAATGTAGCAGCAGCCTCCGCAGTGTTGGCCTTGGCCTGCTTCAGATTGTTGAGACGCTGAAAGCCCGTGAAGATGTCCCAGTTGAGTGAGAATCCCGCGGTGTATTGCGGCTGATTGGTCGTGATCGATGGAGGACTGACGAACCTGAAATTCCACGTCTGCTCGCCATATTCGGCCAGCCCGGTGACGTAGGGATAGAACTCGGCGCGCGCTCGCGTGATTCCCGCCTGGCTGGCGTTCAGCGAGGCGACCTGTGAGGCGAGGTCGGGCCGCGCGCGCACGGCGCGCGCGATCAATTCGTCAACCTGGGCGCCGAGTGTTTTGGGCACCGGTTGCCGTTCGAGGCTTTCGACATCGAATGGAGCGTTGGCGGCGACGCCGATCGCCAGCGCCATGCTCGCCTGCCCCTCGTGCACGAGAAGTTGAGCGTTGGCAAGATCGAATTCCGACTGCGCTACGCGCTCGCGCGCGAGCAGCAGCTCCGGCTGCGTCGCCAGACCGAGATCGACGCGCTTCTGCACGGCGTCATCGTCGGTCCTGGCCAGCTCGAGGTTCTGCTCGGCGGCGGTCACGCCGGCTTTGGCGGCGGCTAGCGCATAAAACGCCTGCTGCGTCGCGAAAACGACGGTCTGCAATTCGCGATTGAAGCTGAAATTCGAGGCCGCCAACTGCTCGCGTGCGATTTCATCGTCGGCGTCGCGGCGCCCGAAATCTATCAGCGTGTAGGTGAGCCGCAGCACCGGCTCGGATTCCCACTGCTTGAATGCGCCGACCTGGCCCGGCAGCTCGACGATCTGCCGCGTGTAGCCGGCGCGTGTCTGCGTCGATAACTTCGGATAGTACGGCGCGCGCGACGCGCCGTAGGCTGCAGCCGCAGCGCGCGCACGCTCCCACGCCTGGCGCGTGCCGGGATTATTGGTGAGCGACACGTCGATTAGCTGCGGCAGATCGTAAGTGCGCACTGATGCCTCCGCTGGCGCGATCGGCACGTGCGCGGGCGCGCGGTCGCCGGCAGGTGCGACGAATTCGCTCGCGGTCTTCGTCGGCGGCGACCACGTTTCGTTCGGCTGCGGCGGCGCATAGCGATTCGGCGCGATTTCCGGCGCCTGCGCAAAGTAGGTGCATCCCGCGAACATCATCGTGATCGCAGCGGCCGAAACTCGTGCGCATCGTGAGCGGCGTCCAGTTGGCTTCTTGCGCATCATCCCCGCGCCTCCGTCGCGCGTTTCCTGGCGGTCAATCTAAGCCCCGCCTAATTGAATCTGGCGGGATGCTCAGGGACAATCGCTCTGAGCGATTTTTAAGCAATGAAGACCGGACGAATCTTCACGAGGTTCGCCTCGATAGCGGTACTCGTCAGCGCCGCCTCGGGCTGCGATCCGATCGTCAACATCGCCGGTGCCAACTTTCCGAGCTGGCTGGTGTCGGCGATCGCGGGCGCGATCCTCGCGATCCTGGTTCGGCCGATCTTCGTGCTGTTGCGAATCGAGCGCTATCTCTGGCCGCTGCCGATCGTTTACCTGAGCCTCGGCACACTGATGTCATGCATCGTTTACCTGATTTTCTTCAACCGGATTTGATAGCAGATGCCGCCCGACTCGGAAGCTAACGACAACCCCGTCTTGCGCGCGATCGGGTTGCTGCTGAGCGCGGCGATTATCGTGGCCGCAATCGTCGTCCTGCTTTACGTGACGCGCCAGTACTACGTCTATCCGCGCACCGACGACGCATACGTGCGCGCCAACACGGTGGGAATCGCTCCGCACGTGAGCGGGCCGATCGTCGAGCTGCCGGTGGTCGATAATCAGCTCGTGCGCAAGGGCGACCTGCTGTTCGAGGTCGATCCGCGGCCCTACCAGGACACGCTCGACAAGCTCGAGGCCCAGCTCAAGCTGACGGAGCTCGATATCGACGCCTACGAGAATGCGATTCATGCCGCGGGTGCCGAGCAGAAGCGGCGCGAGGCCGATGCGGCCTACGCGCGGCAATATCTGAATCGCATCGAGCCGCTGCTCGCCAAGCATTACGTGACCGCCAACGATGTCTTCAACGCGCGCTCGCGCGTCGAAGCCGAGGAGGCAGGCGTGCGCAACGCGCAGTCGGAGGTCAAGCGCGCGCAGAATCAGCTCGGCAAGTACGGCGACATCAACGCGCGCCTCAAGTCCGCGGAGGCCGAGGTCGCCGACGCAAAACTGAACGTCGAGTACTGCTACGTGAAGGCGCCCTTTGACGGCTATATCACCAATCTCAATATCGCTGTCGGCCAGTATGCCAACGAAGGACGCGACGTACTGGCGATGGTCGATAACCGCACCTGGTACGTGATCGCGAACTTCCGCGAGAACTTCCTCTCGCACATCAAGCCCGGGATGACCGCCGACGTGTTTCTGCTCGCCTATCCGAGCCGCCGCTTCCGCGGCCACGTGCAGGGCGTGGGATGGGCGCTCTACCAGGCCAACGGCGCGTCGATCGAAGGCCTGCCGCAGGTCGAGCCGACGCTCAACTGGGTGCGGTTATCGCAGCGCTTCCCGGTGCGAGTCATTCTTGACGAGCGCGACGCCAACAATCCGTTCCGAATGGGCGCAACAGCAGTAGTGACAATCCAGGGATACCGGCAGTAGGAAGCTGAACGGACGGCGCGGAGAAGACTCCGGGGCAATCGGCAGCGGGCAAAGACGCGAGCCTCACTGACCCATGAGTCAATTTGAACATCACTCTTTGTCACAACGACTATTGAATCATTGGATGGCAGCCAACGATTTTAAACGTGCGGAAAAAAGAGGATCGGCGGTGAGACGATTTTACTTCGCGCGATTGTTGAGCGTCAGGAGCAGCGTCTTTACTTGATCGGCGAGCGGCTCGGGGCTCGCGTTGGGCAGATGCATCAGCGCGGCCGTCGTAGTGAGCAGCAGGAGATCGATAACCTCCTCCTGCGACATGCCCTGTTGCGCGAGGAACGCCTCATAGTTCGCGAGGCGCGCAGCGTGGTCGGCGTCGCCGCGCCGCCCGCCATGCTCGATGAAGTAGAGCTCCTGCAGCAATTCGGTTTTTGTCATTTTGGTTGAGTTGCGGATTGGGACTACGCGCGGGCCGCGGATTCGATCGTGCTCACGACGCGCGGAGCGATCTCGTCCGCGACGATAACGCCGATCTTCACTTTTGGTGAGCGCGGTTCCACAGAAATATCGCCGACGCCGAGCTTGATCAAGGCGTCACGTACTCCGGCAAGTTTGCTTTCGCGGAAGATCGCCTCAACTTTTTTCATACTGACAAGATTACTACTGAGACCCATGTAGAGCACTCGCCGCTGGATACGCCGGGCGCTTTGAGGCTCTCCCATTTCGATTGTCGATGTGCTACGGTGCAACGTTCCCTGGAGAAACTGATGATCGTTCGCCAAGCCATACCGAATAACGCGCGGGTGCCACGTGGCTGCGCGTCAGGGGTGTTGCACGATCATTAGGTAGAACTCACAACTGACGATTTCTTTGAGCGGCCACTGGTGCGGAAAGCATCGGTGGCCGCTTTTTTGTGCTCGGCGCCCCACGAGGGTTGGAGGGAGAGACTGAAATGCTCGTCGAGATTAACAAGTTGACCAAGCAATTTGGCGATTTCACTGCGGTTGACCACGTGTCGTTCGGCGTCGAGCAGGGTGAGATCGTCGGCCTGCTTGGACCCAATGGCGCCGGCAAAACCACCACGATTCACATGATCCTCGGGATGGTCACGCCGTCGGCGGGCGATATTCGCATCTTCGGGATGCCGTTCGCCGAGAATCGCGAGGAGATCCTGCAGCTCATGAACTTCACCTCGCCGTACGTCGCGTTTCCCTACCGGCTCACGGTGATGGAGAACCTGCGCGTGTTCGCGAAGATCTACGGCGTTGCGAATTCGGAGCACAAACTCGCCGAGCTGCTCGCGCTGTTCGATATCGAGCGGCTCGCGGACAAGCCGTTAGCGCGGCTCTCGTCGGGAGAGAATACGCGCGTCGGCCTCTGCAAGGCGTTGATGAACGATCCGCGCCTGCTTTTGCTCGACGAGCCGACGGCGTACCTCGACCCTGAGATCTCGTGGAAGGTCAAAGATGTCCTGATCAAGATGCAGCGCGAGAACGGGATGACGATTCTTTACACCTCGCACAACATGTCCGAGGTCGAGCGGATGTGCGACCGCGTCGTGTTCATGCACAAGGGGCAAGTGATCGCGAGCGGCAGCCCGATCGAAGTGACGCGCGCGATCCTGGCCGACGAACGTGAGGAGCCGGCGCTCGAAGAAGTCTTCCTGCGCGTGGCGAGAGGAGCTGAGCAATGAAGCTGAATCGAATCCAGGGCGTCGTGATGCGCCATACGTACGAGGCGCGGCGCAATTTCGATCGCCTGACGGACCTCGTTTACTGGCCCGTGCTCGACATAATCGTGTGGGGCTTCTTCACCATTTATATCCGCCAGGACGGCAAGCCCGGCACGGGCATCGCCAGCTTCCTGCTGGCGGCCGTAATCATGTGGGGGATGTTCTACGCGTTCCAGCGTGACATGGCGGTGGGCTTTCTCGACGAGCTATGGGCGCGCAACTTGATCAATCTGTTCTCGACGCCGCTGACGGTGGGCGAGTACATGGCGGGACTGTTGTTCGTGAACTTCATCAAGGCGGGAATCAGCCTGCTCGCGGCGGCGATCGTCGCGTGGATCGCATACTCGTTCGATATCTTCCCGATCCTGCCATCGTTCGTGCCGTACATGGCGTGCCTGATATTGTTCGCGTTCGCGCTGGGAATAGCGATAACGGGAATTATTTTCCGTTACACGACGAAGGTGCAGGGGCTCGCGTGGAGCTCGGCGGCCCTGCTGCTGCCGCTCTCGTGCGTGTTCTACCCGGTCAAGGCGCTGCCTAAGTCGTTACAGCCGATCGCGTGGATGCTGCCGACGACGCATGCGTTCGAGGGCATGCGGCAGACGCTCGCGGGCGGAGGCTTCTCGCCGATGCATTTCTGGTGGGCGATGGGCCTCAACGTGGCGTACTTCGCGCTCGCGGTGGTTTTTTTCCGGAGCATCTTCGAGTCGGCTCGCTCGCGCGGACTCCTGGTCAAACTGGAATAAAAAGGGGGGACGCAGACGCGCGTCCCCCTAAATTTATCGTCAGCCGCTAAAACGAAACGCTGAAGATCGGAACGACAGGCGCCGGTTGAAAGTTCACGCCGGTCTGCGCGACGCCATTCTGGGGAAGCTGGTTGTAGGCAAAGGTGCGATACCGGAACGCATCGTAGGCCGGATTGCTGCGGCACTGCTCGCCGTTTGGATCGCACAACATCGGATAGCCGTCGCCATCGACGACGTACTCGGTATCGTTATTAATCTGCGCCTGGGTCCGAATACCGGCGCCCCCTGGATCGGTCGGCTGCGTGGCGCTGTAGGTCGGGCTGTTGTCGATCGAAGAAGTCTGCGGCGCGCACGCGGCCGCAGAGATCGAAATCATCGAAAGCATCAACGCTCCGACTGATGCCGTGACTAAAGAACTGTATTTCCTGGAATCCATCGATGGCCCTCCAGCTCATCTCGTCGAGCCAAGAGGGAGAGCATCCGATGTGCCAAGGGGGCAGTTCCACGCGTTCGGCCTAAGCCGAGTGTGAACAATGGAAGAAATTCACGGAATATTTATCGTCGCTTTCAGGGTTTGAGGCGCGCGGGCGAGAAATAATCCGCAGAAAGTAATGATTTCATTTAGAACGAGTGGCTGGCGCGAGGTTTGCTGAAGACACTGTTACGGTTCTCAGCCTTCGGAATCCGCGACAGCATTCCGCATCCGGATTCCCCATTGAAGCGGGTCGGTCCTCCCCCTTCCGACCCGCTTCGCTTTTTTCTACGAAGCAAGTCGAAATTTCCCGACCAGCAAATTCTTCCGGCGCCGAGCGCTTCGGATTCGAATTCTTATTTATTAAAGCCGGGCGGGAGGAACTCCCGCCCGGGATATCAGGTTCGATTACCAGCGATTCCCGCCACGGCGCTCGCCGCCGCCGCCACCACCGCCGCCACCACGACGACCGCCACCGCCGCCTCCACCACCGCCGCCGCCGAAGCCCGGCTCGCGAGGCTTGGCCTCGCTGACGCGCATATTACGGCCCTTCAGCTCTGTTTCATTGAACATCTGAATGGCTTTCTGCGCCTCGTCCGCACTCCCCATCTCGACGAATCCGAATCCCTTGGACTGACCCGAGAACTTGTCGCTGACGACTGCGGCGCTCGTCACCTGGCCCGCCTGAGAGAAAACCTCTTCGAGCTCGTCACTGGTTACCGAGTAGGCCAAATTGCCTACGTACAACTTGCTGGGCATACGTGCCCTCCGTTCATTTAATTGCCAGGAAGCTCTCGACCAGAAAACCCGGGCCAATTCCCGGGCTTAGAGAAGGAAATGCGTTCCGAGCGTGAAGACCAGATATTACACGTTTCTGTGCGCCAAGGGAACGCATCTTCTGTCAGGCTAAAAAATCACCGAAAAGATACTCCGTGCATTTGAGCCAGCACGCCAAGTCCCGCTCGTGAGTGCCCGCTTTCGTTTGACCCGGCGTCCATAGTCGGCTTTTAATGCGCCCATGGCTGGAATTGTTTCATACGGTTCGTACATCCCGTATCGGCGCCTCAAGCGCGCCGCGATCGCACAGGTTCTCGGCGGCGTGCCCGGCAAGGGCGAGAAGGCCGTCGCGTCGTTCGACGAGGACAGCGTCTCAATGGCGGTCGAGGCCGTGCGCGATGCGCTCAAAACGCGGCCCAAGGGCACGGTGCAAGCGCTGCTCTTCGCATCGACCACGCCGCCCTACGCCGAGAAGCTGAGCGCCGCGATCGTCGGCGCTGCAACACGACTTCCCACGGAGATTCGCGCCGCCGATCTCACCGGCTCCACGCGCGCCGGCATGACGGCGATCCTGCAAGCGGCCGACGCGGTCGCGGGTGGAGCTTCGCAGGCTGTTGTCGCGATCGCCGATTCGCGTCTGGCAGCGCCCGAAGGCAAAGCCGAGCAGCAGGGCGGCGACGGCGCAGTCGCGTTCGTGCTCGGCAGCGAGAACGTAATCGCCGAGATCGTCGCGAGCGCATCGTTCACGCGCGAGTACCTCGACAACTGGCGCGCACCCGGCGAGCGCTTCGGTCATTCATGGGAAGAGCGCTTCGCACTCACGCAGACACTTTCGCCCCTTCTTGGACAAGCGATTAAGGATGTTCTCGCCCGCGCGAAAGTTGCGCCCGGCGATCTCGCAAAAGTTATCGTCGATGCATCCAATCCGCGCGCCGCTGATGAGATCCTTCGCGGACTGAAACTCGACCCATCGAAGCTCACCGACACGTTCGCGCTGACTGTTGGTCAGACTGGCGCCGCGCATCCGGCGCTCATGCTCACGTCGGTGCTGCCAGCCGCGAAGCCGGGAGATCTGATTCTCGTCGCGAGCGTTGCCGACGGCGCCGATGCGATCCTGTTCCGCGTCACGCCTGCCAATGCGAGCTTCAAGCCGATTCATTCGACCGGCCGCCTCGTCGAATCGAAGGGCGACGTCACCTACGGCACGTATCTCAAGTGGCGCGAGATCCTGCCAACCGAGCCGCCGCGCCGCCCCGATCCGGATCGTCCCGCGGGTCCGCCGATGCTGCGCTCGGAGAAGTGGAAGTTTGGCTTTATCGGCTCGCGATGCACCGCGTGCGGCACGCCGCAGCTCCCGCCACAACTGGTCTGTGTTAAGTGTCAGGCGTACAATAAAATGGAACCGTACGAGTTCGCCGACCGCACCGCGAAGATCGCGACCTATGCGATCGACCGGCTAGCGTTCTCGCTCAATCCGCCGACCGTCAACGTCGTGATCGATTTCGAAGGCGGCGGACGTTTTCTGTGCGAGATGACCGACTGCGAGCCCGATAAGGTTGCGATTGGCGACGAAGTTGAAATGACGTTCCGGCGGCTCTTTACTGCCGACGGTGTACACAACTACTTCTGGAAAGCACGGCCCAGGCGCTGAGGCGCGAGGAGGATCACCACATGGCAAGCCGCGGAATCAAAGATCGCGTCGCGATCATCGGCATGGGATGCACCAAGTTCGGTGAGCATTGGGACAAAGGCCCCGAGGACTTGCTGTGCGAGGCCGCTTACGAGGCGATGAGTTCGGCAGGGCTCCAGCCCAACGACATCGACGCCTACTGGCTCGGCACGATGGGCTCGGGCGTTTCGGGCCTGACGCTGTCGGAGCCGCTCAAGATTCAGTACAAGCCCGTCACTCGCGTCGAGAATATGTGCGCGACGGGATCCGAAGCGCTGCGCCAGGCCGCCTATGCGGTCGCGTCGGGCGCGTTTGATATCGCGATGGCGATAGGAGTCGAGAAGCTCAAGGACTCCGGCTACTCGGGCCTCGTCGTGAGCAATCCGCCCAACGATGGGACGCAGGGCAGCATGACGGCGCCCGCGTCGTTCTCGCTGCTGGCGCCCGCGTACTTCAAGAAGTACGGCCTCGATGCTGAAAAGGGCAAAGACGTGCTCTCGCGCATCGCATGGAAGAACCATCGCAACGGCGCCAAGAATCCCAAGGCGCAATTCCAGAAGGAAGTTTCGATGGAGGCGATCAAGAATTCGCCCAAGATCGCTGACCCGCTCGGCATCATGGATTGCTCGGGCGTGTCGGACGGCTCGGCGGCGGCGATCGTCGTGCGCGCCGAGGATGCGCACAAGTATCAGAAGCATCCGATTTATCTGAAGGCGCTATCGTTCGTGGCGGGTCCCGCCGAAGGACCGCTCGCGACCGACTACGACTTCACGACCTTCCGCGAAGTCGTCGCCTCGGCCAAGGATGCATACTCGCAGGCGGGCATCACCAATCCGCGCGAGCAGATCAGCATGGCCGAAGTGCACGATTGCTTCACTCCGACCGAGCTCGTGCTGTGCGAGGATCTCGGTTTCAGCAAGCGCGGCACGGCGTGGCAGGACGTGATGGAAGGCTTCTTCGATCTCGACGGCAAGCTGCCGGTGAATCCGGACGGCGGGCTGAAGTCGTTCGGCCATCCGATCGGCGCCTCGGGCCTGCGCATGATGTACGAGATGTGGCTGCAGATGCGCGGCGAAGCAGGCCCGCGTCAGATCAACAACCCGAAAGTTGGCCTGACGCACAACCTCGGCGGCGCCCCCGGCCGCTGCGTGAGCTTCGTCTCGGTAGTAGGCAACGAGATCGGCTGAGCCCGGTTCGATTAGCGATTCAAAAAACGCGCGCGCGGCAAAACGCCTCGCGCGCGTTTTTCTTTCGTCGCGCAAAAATGTGATGCTCGAATGCATCACATGAAGACGGCGAGTATTCGCGACCTTCGCTATCGATTCCCCGAATTCGAGCGACCACTCGCAAAGGGCGAGACAATCGAGATCACGCGGCGCAATCGAGTGACCGCGCGCCTGCAAACGGTTGAAGCGCCTTGCACCCAAATTGCCTGACTTCCTTGCTAGACTCCGCTCGATCCACGGCAAGAAAGTGATGAAAGTCAGCAACGCCGCAATGGTCGGTTGGGATCGTCGGCAGGATTAAGCAGCTATCTCGACACCGTTTTTCTGCTGTCTTTGTACGTGGCTGATGTCAACTCGGGTGCAGTTGCCGCTCGCATGCAGCCGCTCCATTTGTCCTGTCAAAATGTGATGCTAGGATGTATCACATGGGCAAGGCGAGCATCCGCGATCTGCGTTACAACTTTCCCGAAATCGAACGCCGGCTTCAGCGCGGCGAAACGATCGAAATAACGCGGCGCAAACGAGTAATCGCGCGCCTCGAACCGGTCATGCCCGAAGTCCCTCAAATGCCTGATTTTCTCGGTCGCACGCGCGCGATCTTCGGGAAGAGAGTCATCAAACCGAGCGGCGCTGAACTTCTCGCGCGGGAGCGCTCGCGCTATTGAGCAGCTACCTCGACGCAAGTTTTCTCGTTTCGTTGTATCTGCCCGATAGCAACCACGCCCGCGCTACGAGGCGAATGCAAGCGATTCGCGCCCCCGCACTGCTGAGCGCGCTCAGCGACCTGGAGTTCACACACGCGCTACAACTATACGTCTTCCGCAAGCAGACCACCGTAGCCGAAATACGCAAGGTCCACGCATCCATGCGAGAAGATGCGAGAGCGGGAATAATCGGAATTTTACCGGTGAGCGAGGAAGTTTTCGCACTATCGCACCGCCTCGCGGAGCGCTGGACTACAAAGCTCGGGGTACGAACGCTCGACATTCTCCACGTCGCGGCGGCTCTGGAACTAGGCGCCGACAGTTTCGAAACCTTCGAT
Source organism: Candidatus Binataceae bacterium (assembly GCA_035508495.1). Taxonomy (NCBI): domain Bacteria; phylum Candidatus Binatota; class Binatia (SeqCode); order Binatales (SeqCode); family Binataceae (SeqCode); species Binataceae bacterium (SeqCode). Next base: position 36,281 of record DATJMX010000032.1, on the reverse strand, counting down.
CAACGTCAGAGAACTTTGGCGGAAGCGATTGGATTGAAGGTCCAATAGCTTGCTGCCTCGCTCCTCGTTCCGATCACTTCGCGACGACCTTCTCGTCGCTTGGCTCTGCAAGGTGGCGGCTGAACGCTGCGACCTGTGTCCTCCACTTGTCGCCAAAGACCAGGAGCATCATTTGCTGGTCGATGCTGCCCTGCTCTGCGGCGAGGCTTTTCATTTCGCCGCCGCCTGCTTGGGCGATTACCTGGTAGGCGGAACGCGTTTGCCGATAGAACGCCGGCAGCGGCGAGATCTCGGGCGGCGGTTCCTCGCGATGGACCTTGAGCCAGAAGGCGCGCTCGAAGCGTTCGTGCTCCTGTTGTGATACGTCGACCGTGTTGAGCGTTCCGTTTTCGGTCTTGAACTTCTGCTCCAGCGCGAGCAGCGGCTCGAAGTCTTCTTTTTGCGGCGGCGAGTCGCCCACCAGCACGATTACCTTCCTGGCGTAGGGCTTCCAGTCGAGTTGCTGCGTCGCCGCCTTGATCGCGCCGTACGTATTCTCCTCCCACTCGTCGCCACCCCGCGCCTGCAGGTGATCGAGGAAACTCGAGAGCTTCGCTGGATCGAGCGTGAGCGGTTGGATCTGCATCGGATCGTGCTTGCCGCCGAAGACCACGATTCCGACGCGCGCGATCGGCACGAGCCGATGAATCGATTGCACCAGCTCCTGCATCTTCGCCCGTACGTCGTCGACAATCAGGTTCATCGAGCCGGTGCCGTCGATCACCAGTGCAACGTCGAGGCCCGTGCGGCGCAGGACGCTGACGAATCCGCCGAAGCCGTCGCCCACCCCGGGGCCGACTCCCGAGCCGATTCCGCCTCCCCCACCCGTTCCGATTCCGCCCTCCTCCGAGCCGGTAACTCCCTCGACCAGGGGCATCTTGCTCATATCCACCGTCGATGGCATTTCAGTCTTCATCGGCTCCGCTTCCGGCATCGGCACCATCGGCTGCTCAATATCGGCCCTCGCCGCGTCGCTTCCGCCCCCGCCGCCCGGCTCGAGGTTGACCATGATCAGCTCGCGGCCGCGCTGCTCGTGAATCGTAATAATCAGAAACAGCAGCGCCGCGACGTGCAGCGCGACAGAGAGCGGGAATGGGCCCGCGAAACAAACCGCGCGGCGCAGGAGATTCCGGATATTTGCAGGTTGACGGATAGTCATCGCGCATCCTCCCAGATGCGCCCGGGTCGGACCGCGCCGCGTCATCTTCCGCCGCGCACTTGCAGAGGCTTTTCTGCACGCGACGGTCAGCGGCCCGCCCGGGCGCTATGTCACGTCTCTAAGATCGTTCGAGGGCGGAATTTCTTGCGCGCGGAAAAATCGCAGACAGAAGATCAGATAACCACAAAGACACGAAGACAAGACACGAAGGACGCTAAGAGAATTATATCGAAGCGGTGCAGCCGCTTCGCTTAGTGCTCTTGCTGCCTTTGTGGTTCGCCTGCGCTCTGTGGTTTGCCTGTGCTTATTCGCTGCCGCCGCCTGAGCTGCCTGACGACAGGCCGCGGCCAAATGCGGCGACCTGGTTCTGCCATTGCTCGCCGAAGGCAAGGATCAGCACCTGCTGGTTGATGTGCGAGTCTTTCGACAGCGAGCGCATCGCACCGCCGCCTGCCGTCGCGAGCACGCGATACGCAGCCTGCGTCTGGCGGTAGAACGCGGGCAGCGGCGAGATCTTCGGCGGCTCCTCGCGATGCACCTTCAGCCAGAACTCGCGCTCGAACCGCTCATGTTCTTCCGCCGCCACGTCGACTGTGTTGAACGTGCCGTTCTCGTCCTTGAACTTGTGGATTAGTGCGAGCAATGGCTCGAAGTCTTCCTTGTGCGGCGGCGAATCGCCGACTAGCACGATGACCTTCTTCGCGTACGGCTTCCAATCCATCCTGTCGATCGCGGTGTCGACTGCGCCGTACGTGTCTTCTTCCCATTCGCCGCCACCCATGGCCTGGATACCGCTAAGGAAGGTTTGCAGCTTCTGCGGATTCAAAGTGAGCGGCTGAATCTGCATCTTCTCGCCCTTGCCACCGAATACGATGATTCCGACGCGCGCGATCGGCACCAGGCGATGCACCGCGGTGATGAGCTGCGCCATCTTCGCTTTAACGTCGTCGATGATGAGGCTCATCGAACCGGTGCCGTCGATAACCAGCACGACGTCGAGGCCCTTGCGCCGCAGTTCGCCAATGAATCCGCCGAAGCCGGAGCCGATACCGCGGCCATAGCCCGCGCCCATCCCGCCGCCGCGGCCGATACCGATACCGCCGCCGCCCGCCGACCGAATGTAGTCGTTGGCGAGGCCGACCGCCTGCGAGGTATCAACCGCGGTGGGAGATTCGGCGGTCTGCGGCGCGGAGTCAGGCATCGGCACTTCGGGCATGTCGAGATCCTGCATCTCATTGCCGCCGCCCCCGCCGCCGCCCGCTTCGAGGTTGACCATGATCAACTCGCGGCCGCGCTGTTCGTGGACCGTGATGATCAGGAAGAGCAGCGCCGCGATGTGCAACGCGATCGAAAGCGGGAACGGACCGAGCATGAAGCGAACCGCGCTGCGCAGCGCCTCCAGGAATCCGCCGGCCTCGTGATGCGCTTCCGCTTCGTCAACAGTCTCGATTGGCTCGGACGCCGCCGGAGCGTCGAGGGCGCCGCCGCGCGCGATCGCAACCATGCTCCTTTGGCATAGTGCGCATCCTGAAACGTGACGCTCCCAGCGCTCGTGCTCATGCTGATCAAGCTCGTGCGCGGCGTAAGCAGCCAATAAATCGGCGTCGGGACAATCGCGTCCCGAGGCGTCGAGGCCGGCGCCGAGCGCGCTTTTAAGCGCGCGCTCGATGGAATCGTTGTCGTCGCGGGTCGGCATCACTTAACCTGCAGCACGCGGCCGAGATCGAACGGCCAGTCCTCGACCGCGTACTCAAAGCATCTAGTTATCTGATCGTCGCTGAGGCCATCCGCTTGCCTGAGCTCGCGCTCGACGGCCTGGCGAATTTCGACGCGAGTGCGGGCGAGCGCACGCGACATCGTCGATTCATGCTCGCCGAGCAGGGCGGCCGCCGCGGCGAGTGTAAGTTCCTGGACGTAATAGTAGGAAAGGCGCAGGCGATCGCGCGGCTGAAGCGCCGCTATCGCGCGATGGAGCGCCGTGCTCAACGCGGCTAGCAACTGCGCGCGATCGGGATCGCCATTGTGATCGCCGGCACCGTCCATCGGACAACTGTGCGCTGCGTCGAGCGATTCGGTCGGTCGCGCCGCGCGCCATTCATCGACTTCGCGCCGCGCGATCACGACGCGCAGCCACGCCTTGAGCGAGCTGCGGCCGTGATAGTGCAGCAGCGGACATTTGCGATCGCTGGCGCCATCGCGCAGGCCGTAGAGATCGGCCCACAGCGAATCGACCGCATCGCGGGCGCGGCCTGGGTCGCTCATTATTGATCGTGCAATCGCTTCCGCGATCGGACGAAATTCCTTGATGAAAAATTGCCAGGCCTCGTGGCTTCCCGCGATACACGCGGCGGCCAGCGCAAGGTCTTCGATATGCAGAGAGTCGAGAAACCGAAGCGTCGCGTCTTCGCCGGGATCGGCGCCATCGAATCTGCGCGCGACGCTGCGGCTCAGCGCGGCCTGGAACGCGGGCAGAGGAAGCCGCCATTTTTCCGCACCGCTTTTGGCATAGAGACGCTCCATCGAGGAGCGATACTTTTGCGCAAAGCGATCTTCCGCCTGCTTCATGGATCGGCGTCCGCGTTCCCAGGATTAATAAAGGCCGTCGGCGGGGATTTTTCAAACTCCACTAACAATCGGTGGATTTTCTATCGGCCAATCCTCATGAATTCATGGCCGCCCGTGCGGCCAAGCAAGAAATTCCAATGGCGCGAAAACAAACGGCAGGAAGCCGGCCCGCCGGAGGCAGAATCCGGCCTGGCGGTCGCTCAGTGCATTTCGAGTAGCGACCCCCGCTTCAAGTCGAACTGAACCGGTCAGCCGAGGCTTTTCAAAAACTCCACTAACAGTTGGTTGATTTCCTTCGGCCGTTCCTGCTGAATCCAATGGCCCGCGCCGGGGATGATCACCTTCTTTTTGAGGTTCGGTGTGAACGTGCCCGCGTGGTCGTATGCGCCCGGGACCATCTTGCCGACGCAGTCTTTGTCGCCCGCGGCGAAGAGCGCCGGCTGGCGCAGCTTGGCCCCGTCGAGAAACGGCGTCAGCTCCCAGTTGCGATCGAAGTTGCGATACCAGTTGATACCGCCGCGAAATCCGGCGCGCTTGAACTCACCGGCGAAGAAATCGATATCCGCATCGGTGAGCCAGGCGGGCAGCTTCTTCGGTACGGCGCCGGTCTCGATAAAGCGCATCGATTTTGGAAAGACGAACTTCCATTCCTCTTCGGGCGAAGGATCGCCGGAGGCGGAATAGAGCATCATCGCCATCGAACGGCGCGGATCTTCGTCGAGCTCGCTTTCCACTTTACCCGGCTCCTGGAAATAGAGCTGGTAGAAATTATTCTCGCCGGCCATCGCTTTCATGCCGTCGCTCGGACGCATCGGACCGCGTGGAAAGTAAGGGACCGAAAGCAACGCGATTGCACGGAAGATATCGGGGCGCAGAAGCGCCGAGTTCCAAGCGACCGGCGCACCCCAATCATGGCCGACGATCACGGCGGAATCGACGCCGAGGCTGTTCACGAGGCCCACGATATCGCCGACCAGATTCAGGATGTTGAAGGACTCGATCGCTTGCGGACTTTCGGTCTGTCCGTACCCACGCTGGTCGGGAGCAACGACGCGAAAGCCGGCCGCGGCGAGCGCGGGAATCTGATGGCGGTACGAGTACCAGGACTCCGGCCATCCGTGGCACAGCACGACCAGCGGGCCGCTGCCCTGCTCGACATAGTGCATGCGAATCCCGTTGGTCGTGACGAACTGATGCGTAAGCTCGGACATCGCGGCATCCTCCGCAGCGGACGTTACACCGCGCGAAAGTTCGACGCGAATGCATCGGAGGAGCCGGCGAGGTGCTTGTAGACCAACGCCTGCCACGCGAGCGTCGTCGTCCACGAGAGCGTGACGATCGCGCTGAGGATGGCGGCGAGCAGGAGCTGGGCTATCGGACTCGGCAGGCTGGCGGCCGCGATGCGCACGATCGTCGTCAGGATCGAATACGGTATCGCGGTGAGAAGCGCGATCGTCGCGATGCGCCAGAAATTACGACTCGTCAGTATGCATGCGATTCGCGGGCTGGCCGCGCCTCCCGCGGCGATTGCGGGAAAAAGAAGAATCAGTCGCATCACGATGAAGAGTGCGATTGCGAGCCAGGCGAATACGAGCGCTATCGTCAGCCCGACTGGCAATTGAAGGTTCCTGAGGGCGACGATGAATACGATTGTCGGCGCGCCGAAACCCAAGGTCATCAGCAGTGCAGCGACCGCATACCGGAACTCAGTCGTCGAATATGCAAGCGCGCTGCGGCCCTCAACGCTGGCTGGACCCGCAATCAGATACATCGTCACCGTTACCGCGTAGGACGGCAGGACAAACTCGACCAAGACGATAATCACGAGCGGCGAGACGACGAAGATGCGGTGCATCGCCTCGAGCGAAGGTGAGTCTGACGGCGCGAGCGCACGCAGCAGGAGCGTCGCCGCGAGCATCGCAAAGAAAGGAAGGCTCGCGAGCCTGAGCAGCGCCGCAACGTTGATCAAAGGAAATCGCAGCGCCTGCCCGATAATAGTGAGTGCGGGTAATTTCGATCGCGGCGCGGTGTTGCTCACTCGCGGACGGCCCCCTTCGTAGGAGAGGGGACCAGAAATGGTCTCCCTCTATCAGCGAATGATCGTGCTCGCGGCGACACAAGTGGGTGAGCGGCGCGGCGCCAAAAAAAGAGGCGCAGCCAACGCTGCGCCTCTTTAGCATCGCAATGATTTCTCCGCGTCAGGAGTGCTTCAGCTTCTTCACTTCCTCGGCCATCTCGGGAACCGCTTTGAAGAGGTCGGCGACGAGGCCGTAGTCGGCGACACTGAAAATCGGCGCTTCCTCGTCCTTGTTGATCGCGACGATGATCTTCGAGTCCTTCATTCCGGCCAGATGCTGGATCGCGCCGGAGATTCCGACCGCGACGTACAGCGCGGGCGCGACGACCTTGCCCGTCTGCCCGACCTGCAAATCGTTGGGAACGAAGCCAGCGTCGACCGCCGCGCGCGATGCGCCCATCGCAGCGCCCATCTCATCCACGAGCGGCTCGAGCACGATCTTGAAGTTCTCCCCAGACTTGAGCCCGCGGCCGCCCGACACGACGATATTGGCCTCAGTGAGCTGCGGTCGATCGCTCTTGGTCGCGTTGAACGACACGAATTCCATCTTGAGCGCGCCCGCATCGATCTCGGCCGCCTGCTTCTCGACGGGCGCGGCAGAGTCAGCAGGCTTGGCCGCATCGAATGCGGTCCCGCGCACCGTCAGAATCTTTATTGGACTGTCGAGCTCGACCGTCGCGAGCGCGTTGCCGGCGTACATCGGGCGGACGAAGGTTCCGTCATCGTTGATGGTCACGATTTCCGAGGCCATCGGCGCTTCGAGCCGCGCCGCCAGGCGAGGAAAGAGGTCTTTGCCGATCGCGGTCGCGGTGGTAATCACGAATTCCACGCCGAGCTTCTTCGCCAGTGCGGCAAGCGCCTGCGCATGAGCATCGGCAAGATAGTTCTTGAGCGCGGCATGCTCGAGCGCGATCACCTTGCTCGTGCCGTACTTGGCGAGCTCGCCGGCGATCGCCTCGGGCGCATCACCCGCGACGACTGCGATCGCCTTGCCGGAGCGCTTGCTCGCCAGCTCGAGTCCGGCGTGCATCGCGACCAGCGTGGTCTTCGGAAAATGTCCGCCCTGATGTTCCGCGAAAATTAAAACGTCACCCATTTTTCGTTCACTCCCCGCTTGCTGGCTGCCGATGTGTCAGCCGCGCGCGGTCAGACAGATATCGTCGTTGCGATGCTCCCGCGCGTCAGATCGCCTTGGCTTCCGTGTGCAGTACCTGCACCAGCTCCTGCACCGACGCGACCTTGCGGCCCGCCTGGCGCTTGGGCGGAGAATCGAGCTTCTTGATCTTGAGCTTGGGCGCGAGGTCGACGCCGAGGCTGTCAGCCGCGATTTCCTTGAGCTCTTTCTTGCGCGCTTTCATGATGCCGGGCAGCGACGCGTAGCGCGGTTCGTTGAGGCGCAGGTCGGTGGTGATAACGGCAGGAAGCTTGAAGGCGATCGTCTCGAGGCCGCCGTCAACTTCGCGCACGACGGTGCACTTGTCGGCCGCAAATTCGATCTTCGACGCGAACGTCGCCTGCGGCCATCCGAGCAGCTCGGCAACAATCTGGCCGACCTGGTTCGAATCGTCGTCGATCGCCTGCTTGCCAAGGATCACGAGGTCAGGCTTCTCGTCGCCGGCGACCTTGGCGATGATCTTCGCGATCCCAAACTGATCGAGCGCCGTGTCGGACTTCACCAGGATCGCGCGGTCGGCGCCCATCGCAAGCCCGGTGCGGAGCTGCTCCTGCCAGGCAGTCTGGCCGACGCTGAGCAGGATAACTTCGCCGGTCTGCTTTTCCTTGATGCGCAATGCTTCTTCGATCGCGATTTCACAGAACGGGTTGATGACCCATTTGACGTTGTCGGTGGCGATACCGGAGCCATCGGGCAGCACGCGGATCGTTGTCGCGGGGTCGGGCACGCGTTTGATTGGAACGAGGATTTTCACAGCAATATCACTCCACGCACTGATTCATGCGGCGATGCGGTCCGGCGAAAATATCAAGACTGCTCGGGAATCGCGCCGATAAAACGCAAAGAAACTAACAATGGTTAGATGACCAGTCAAACTATCCTTATACCCGCGTGGACTGCGAGGAAAGCAGCAACAGAAAGCAACGGGAAAAGATAACCACTAAGACCACAAAGGCACCAAGGAATATTTTTTCGAAGTGGCGTCCGTGCCGATTCGCTTCGTGCCTTTGTGATCTTTGTGGTGAGTTCTGCTTCTGTCGCTACTCGTTGAAGCCGAGCCGATGCGATAGCTCACGGCCCGCGTCGGTGAGGGCCGGCGCGATCTCGGCGGCGATCCTTTCCGAATCGACGCGATACGACGGCCCCGCGACTGCGAGTGAGCCGACTACCGAGCGCGTGTAGTCGCGAATCGGAACCGCGACCGACGATACTTCATCGACAAATTCGCCCGCATCGACGGCATAGCCCTGGCGCACCACCGCTTCGAGTTGGGCGAACAGCGTCGCGCGATCGGTTATCGTGCGATCGGTGTAGTTCCGCAGGATGTCCGGAAGCGCGGCTTGCTGCGATCCTTCGGAATCAAAGGCGAGATGAACTTTGCCCGGCGCCGTGCAATAGAGCGGCAGCGTGAGGCCGATCGGCGGCGTGATGCGGACGGCGCGCTCCTCGGCCTCCGAAGCTTCGAGCGGCACGACGCCCTCGCGCCGGGCGATCGAAACGTAGGCGGTCTCGCGGCATTTTCGCGCAAGGTCGAACAATATAGGGCGCGCTTGCCTCACCAATCCCATATGGTGAATGTAGCGACGGCCGAGATGCAGGCATTTGATGCCGAGGCGATAATTCTCGGTGGCGCGATTCTGTTCGATATAACCGCGCGCTTCGAGCGTCGCCAGCAGGCGAAACACGTTGTTCTTATGCAGCTTAAGGCGCTTGGAAAGCTCGGTGACGCCGAGTTCGTCGGCCTCGCCGAAGAACTGCTCGAGCACGTCGAGCGCGTGCGCGACGGACTGAATGACGTAGTTGGTTTTGTCGCGTCGGACCATCAGCTGCTTCCTGCCGCCGATCAGGTCCGAAACTGAAGCCGAGGGGCGGTTTGGAAAGACGTTTTAATCTAGACGGCCCCTCCAAAGGCTGTCAACGATGCTATCGCTGAAATTGAAAAAATGCTCTAAGTATCCGAAAATAAAAGAGAAATGTGACTTTTCTGCGGCAAACTGAGCAGAGCCCCGTTATGACGACGAAATACCCGCCTGAATTTTTCCGCCGCCTCGATGACTCCGATGATGAGGCATTTTACTCGATGCCGCGGCTCGTCGTTCATATCGACGACGGTGCAATCGCCAAAGTTCGTGAGATATACGGGCGCATCCTGCCCAAGGGCAGCGCGATCCTGGACCTGATGAGCAGTTGGCGATCGCATCTGCCAAACGATCTCGAAGCGACGCGCGTCGTCGGACTCGGAATGAATCGCATCGAGATGGCAGACAACCCGGCGCTTACCGAGATCGTCGTGCATAATCTAAATCGTGAGCCGCGAATGCCGTTCGGCGACGCGGAGTTCGATGGCGCAGTGGTAACGGTGTCGGTGCAATACATGCAGCGGCCGGTTGAGATCTTCGCCGACGTCGGTCGCGTGCTGAAACCCGGAGCGCCGTTTGTTGTGACCTACTCGAACCGGATGTTTCCGACCAAGGCGGTTGCGATTTGGCAAAACCTCGACGACTTCGATCGCAGCAAGCTCGTGGCGCGCTACTTTATGGATAGCGGAGCATTTGAGAAAATCGATTTCATCAGCATGGCCGACCCGACTGACCCGCCCTCCGATCCGATCTGGGCAGTAGTCGGCTTGCACGGCGAGGCGAAATCTTGATCAAGAACCAGGGGCTGCGTCATTTGGCGCTCAAAGTTGCCGACGTTGCACGCGCGGTCGATTTCTACCAGCGCGTATTCGGGATGAAAGTCGTATGGGAGCCGGATCCCGAGAATGTTTACCTGAGCTCAGGATGCGACAACCTGGCGATTCATCGCGGCGAAGGTGGCGATCCCGCACGGCAGCATCTCGATCACCTGGGTTTCATCGTGCCGACGATTGCGGACGTCGAAGCGGGATGGGAATGGGTCAAGGCGAATCGGATAGACGTCGTGAATCCGCTCAAGCATCATCGTGACGGCTCGGTGTCATTCTATATCCGCGATCCGGACGGCAACGTGATACAGGCGCTGTACGAGCCGACGATTAGTCCTCAGTCGTTCACGAGTTGATCATTCCAGCAGGCGCGGCTTGCGCGCCGGAGAAAACCTGATGCTCAAGGGACGCGCCTCATCAGCAGGCACCGCGAACTACGCGAGCCGCTTCTCGAATCTTCCCGGCAACTTCCGCCCGATGCTCGGATGCAGCGTATCGTCGATCGGCATCGGCACTTATCTCGGCGAGCCGACCGAAGCGGATGATGAATCCTACGATGCTTCCCTCAAAGAAGCGCTGCGCGGCGGAATCAACCTCGTCGATACGGCGGTGAACTACCGCTTTCAGCGCTCCGAGCGCACGATCGGCAAGGCGATAGCGGACCTTACCGCGGCTGGCGATCTAACGCGCGAAGAGTTCATCGTCGCGACCAAGGGCGGATACATCACGTTCGATGGCGAGGTGCCGCCCGATCCACGCTCATGGTTCGAGCAGCATTTCATCCGCACCAATATCGTGAAGCCGGGCGACCTGGTTGACGGGTCGCATTGCATGACGCCGAAGTACATCGGCGTGATGCTGGAAACCTCGCGGCGCAACCTGGGCCTGGAGACGATCGACATCTACTATCTGCATAACCCCGAGACACAGCTCGAAGTCGTCGATCGCAGGGAATTCCTCACGCGCATCCGCGCCGCGTTCGAGTTTCTCGAGATCGCGGTGAGTGACAACAAGATCGGCGTCTATGGCGTCGCGACTTGGAATGGCCTGCGCGCCGAGCCGACCGCGCGCGGATGGCTTTCGCTCGATGAGCTGCTCAAGACCGCGCAGGAAGTCGGCGGCGAGGGCCATCATTTTCGCGCGATCCAGCTGCCCTACAACCTGGCGATGCCCGAAGCGGTCACGCGCGGCAACCAGATCGTCGGCAACGGCCGCGCGACCACGCTCGCGATGGCGCAGCAGCTCGGCATCGGAGTCTCGGCCAGCGCGACGCTCCTGCAAGGTCAACTCTCGCGAGGGCTGCCGCAAATCCTGCGCGACGCGTTCAAGAGCTTCGCCTCCGACGCGCAGCGCGCGATCCAGTTCGTGCGCTCAACGCCCGGCGTCAACGTCGCTCTGGTCGGCATGAAGTCCGCAGATCACGTCCGCGACACACTCGCCGCGGCGACGCATCCGCCGGCGACGGTCGACGAGCTGATGCAGCTATTCAAACGCAGCGATGAGCCATAGGCGTCTTTTCATCATTGGCTCGCGATTGCCGGCGGGAATAAAATCCCGCGCGCGTCAGTCCTGCATGTAGGAACGCTCTGAACTCTCTCCGCGGTGAATCCCTCTCCCTGACCAGGGAGAGGTCGGTGCCGCAGCGCCGCGCCGGGTGAGGGTCGTCTGGCTCTAGATCGCAGCGCCAGAAAAAAGATCCGGGCTACCCTCACCTAGCCTCTCCCTGGTCAGGGAGAGGGATCAGACGCAACAGGGAGAGTAGAGGCAGCGCGCCCTTTAGGAGCTACTGCGACGGTTGCTGGACCCGCACAAAGACGTGGACTTCGAGCATGTTTTCCTGCCGCATCTCGACTCGGCCTACAACCTCGCCCGATGGCTGATGCGCAATGACGCCGACGCACAGGATGTCGTGCAGGAGGCTTACCTGCGCGCGCTCAGGTTCGCCCACGGATATCGCGGTGGCGATGCGCGCGCGTGGCTGCTCGCGATCGTCCGTAACACGGCGCTCACGTGGATCCAGCGTAATCGCAGATCGAATGAGGCTGCCGAGTTCGACGAAGAAGCGCACGGCACCTGCAGCGGAGCAGACAGCCTCGAAGCTGCAATGGTCCGCGACGCCGAAGGCAAAGCGATCCGCGCCGCGCTCGAGGCGCTGCCGATCGAGTATCGCGAGGTTATCGTGATGCGCGAGATCGAGGGTCTGACATACAAGGAAATCGCCGACGCTGCCGAGCTGCCGATCGGCACCGTGATGTCGCGGCTAGCGCGCGCGCGCAAACGCCTGCAGAACGCACTGGCAAGTCTCGTCGGCAGGAAGGTGACGCAGTGACCTGCGAAGACGCACGCCTGCTGCTCCATGCTCATCTTGATGGCGAGCTCGACGCGGCCCGCGATCTCGAGGTGGCGCAACATCTCGAGGGATGCCTCGAATGCTCTCGCGAATTCGAGCGTGCGCGTGCGATGCGGTCTCGGCTGCGCAGCGGCGAATTTCACTACGCTGCGCCCGCGGGCCTCGAAGCTCGCGTCCGCAGTGCTCTCGCAAGCGAACGCCGTTCGGTACGCACTGCAACACCGCGGCGCATGCGATGGTCGCTCATCGCGGTGCCGCTCGCGCTCGCGGCTCTTTTGCTCGTGATGTTTGCCCCATCGATGATGCGTCCGGCGGCTAGCGATCTCATTGCCCAGGAAGTCGCCGCGAGCCATGTCCGGTCACTGATGGCCTCGCATCTCATCGACGTGGCTTCGACCGATCAACACACCGTCAAGCCGTGGTTCGCAGGCAAGCTCGATTTCTCACCGGTGGTGAAAGATTTCGCTAGCGCAGGTTTTCCGCTCATCGGCGGGCGGCTCGACTATATCGACAATCACACCGCCGCCGCGGTCGTTTATCAACATGGCAAACACGTCATCAACCTGTTCATGTGGCCCGAGAGCCAGGGCGAGGGCAGCGACGCGTTCAAGACCCTCTCGCGCAATGGCTACAACCTCGAGAGCTTCAGCAAGGAGGGGATGCAGTGCTGGCTCGTGTCGGATATGCAGGCAAGCGAGCTCGATCGCCTCGCGCGCCTCATAGCCGGCGAATCGGGCTCAAGTACAGGACGCGAAGGGTCTCCATCGTCAAAATAACCGCCGCGTAACGCGCTGCGCTTTACTGTTAGTCGAAACGCCGCTACATCACGATCTCGTTTCAGGATCGCTGATCGCTCGGGGAGGGGACATCATGCGCAATTTGCTGGCGGGCGTGACCGCTTTCGCGGTGGCGCTTTCAATCGCACAAGTTTCATTAGGCGCGGCAACGCCGCTCGTTCCCACGCAGACACCGATCAAATACCTGGTCGTCATTGACGATGAAAACGTCGCGTTCGATCACTACTTCGCGACGTATCCAATCGCCGCAAATCTTCCCGGCGAGCCGAAATTCAAGGCCTTACCCAACACGCCGCCGGTCAACGGAATCGCGGGCGTGATTGCGACGCAAAACCTTAACCTCGCAAATCCATTTCGCCTCGATCGCTCGCAGAATTTCACTTGCGACAATACTAACTTCTATATGAACGAGCAGCAGGCCTATAACGGCGGGCTTATGGACATGTTCGTGCAGTTCACGAGCCCGATAAATCCGATGGGCTGCCCCCCAATCGACAACCTGCCGATGGGCTACTACGACGGAAATACAGTCACGGCGATTTGGAACTACGTCCAGTATTACGCGATGAGCGACAACTCGTTCGGTACTAATTTCGGCGTTACCGTAGTTGGTCATTTGAATGCCGTGTCGGGAGAAACGCATGGCGCCACGCCTGCCGACGTTGCGGGCAAAGTAATCAATGGCACAGTGATAAAGAATGTCGAGGCCGGATTCGACAACTGCGCGAGTGGAACTCTGGTGCAGATGGCGAGTCAAAATATCGGCGATTTGCTGACTGCCAGAAAAGTCACATGGGGATGGTTCTACGGCGATTTCGGCAATGTCGATGGCGTTTGCAACCCCGCCTACAATAGTCACTACATGCCGTTTCAGTATTATGCATCAACTTCCAATCCCAACCATCTGCCGCCGTCGTCACCTTTCCTGATTGGCACCAACGCTGACCAGGCGAATCATCAGTACGATCTCAGCAACTTCTGGCAAGGAGTTGCGGTTGGGAACATCCCGCAGGTCTCCTTCCTCAAGGCGATGAGCGATTCAACCGGCCATCCGCTAACCTCAAGTCCGCTGGCGGAGCAGACCTTTCTCGTCAATACCATCAATGCTCTCCAGCGGACGCTCCCGTGGCGTCTCAAACAGATGGCGATAGTCATTACTTACGACGATTCGGACGGGTGGTACGATCATGTAATGCCGCCAATAGTCAATCAGTCGAGCGATCCCTCTCAGGATCGGTTGCTGGGTGTGACTGGGCTTTGCGGCAACGCTGCGCCGGGTGCTTACCAGGATCGATGCGGCTACGGACCGCGGCTGCCGCTGATCGTTATTTCGCCGTGGTCGAAGAGCAATTACGTGGATCACACGGTGACCGATCAGACCTCGGTGCTGCGCTTCATCGAAGACAACTGGAATCTCGGCCGGCTCAACGATCCGCAATCATTCGACAAGAAGGCCAATTCGATGAACTCGATGTTCAATTTCGGCGGATTCCCGCTCGCGCCGACGCTACAGCTCAATCCGTCCACCGGACAGATCGTCGGCCTGCCCCCGTGGTGAGCGAGACACTATCCCGCAAGCCGCGTGAAGAAACGACGCGCGTTATCGGCGAGAATCGCGCGCTTTTCATCCGCTGCGAGCCGCTCATTGTTGACAACGAGTTCGCCGGCGTCAGGGAATTCCGCGTCGAAATGCGGATAGTCTGAGGCCCACATCACGCGACTCGTGCCGATGAGGCGCAGCGCCTCGGGCAGCATCGCCTCGTCAGGATCGAAGGTGTAGAAGCATCTCGCTCCACGCATGTGCTCCGAGGGCAGGCACTTGAGGCGCGGCGTGTGGCGCGCGAAGTGCTTGTAGTGGCCGTCCATGCGATCGGCCCACCACGGCACCCATGACAAGCCCCCCTCGAAGAAGCCGAAGCGCAGGCGCGGATAGCGCTCGAAGAGCCCCCCTCCGACGACCGCGGCCATGATGCGCATCTGATGCCACACATGCCCCGTCAGATGCATCATAAACATGTTGTTACCGACGTCCGCGCGTCCCGGCGCGAACGGAGGCCGATCCGTACCGCCGTGGAAGCATACCGGCAGATCGGCGTCCTGCATCGCATTGTAGAAGGGATCGAAATACGGATGGTCGGCGAGCTTGCCCTCGAGGTTGCCGAAGGTCATGACTCCGACGCACCACGGCTCACCCGCCAGATACGCGACCTCCGCGGCGCATCGATTCATATCGCGCTGGGGGACGATGCCGACCGCCTTGATGCGATCCTTGAACGGCGCGCAGTACTCCCCGGCCCATCGATTGTAAGCGCGCGCGAGTGCCGCCTCGAGCGCGGGATCCTCGGCGCCGATAACTGACGTCGCGACGGTCGCGAAGCAGACCGCGATATCGATCCCTTCCTTGTCCATGTCGCGGATACGCTCGCTGGGATCGTAGCCACCCGCCTCCGACGCCAGCGGATGATTCCTGCCCGATGGCAGTTTGCCGAGGCCGGGGACTTCAGCAACCTCGCCGAGCGGGCGTTCCGCCGAGCGCCAATTCGGCAGGAGCGCCGCCACCAGGCCAAGGTTGCCGGCACCAAGGCGCGTCAGCAATTCCTGCGCGCGCGGCCGCATCGCAGGATCGATATGAGTGCCGTAGAGCGATGCGGGCTCGGTGAGGTGACCGTCCGCGTCGAGAATCGAAAATCCGTTGAGAGCCATCGCGGCAATTCTTTACGCGCGTTAAGTCTCGCGTCAAATGCGGCTGCTCTGACGGGTTGCGCAGATCGGAGCACGCTGGAACAATGCTCCGGATACCGTCGGCTAGCGGGCCTGCGGTATTAACCTATTAATGCGCCGCATCGAAACCTGCTTCATCGTCCTCGCGGTTATTTTCTACGCGTGGTTCATATCGCACTACGGCTTGAGCGATTTGCTCGGCTATGTGCGGCTGGTGGGATGGGGCCTTGCCGGCACGATTGCTTTCGAATCGATATCGCGCATCTTCAATACCTTCGGCTGGCGCGCGACGATTGAAGACTACCCGCCCGACCTGAGCTTCCTTGAATTGTTCGCCGCCCGAATCGGCGGCGAGGCGGTTGACTACACGACCCCGTCGGCGCAGCTCGGCGGCCAGGTTGTGATGGCGCTAACCGTCAGGCAGCGGCTGCGGATGCCGATCGGATTAGCCAGCGTCGCGGTCGCAGCGCTCGCCGAGATGCTCGGGCAGATCGGCTTCGTGATGATCGCGCTGTTCTTCTCGCTCAGGCTGGTGCCAATCGCGGCCAGGCTCTCCTGGGCGATCATCGGCGGCTTCTCGATCGCGGTTGTGCTGTCGGGGCTCTTCTTTTTCGTGCAGCGCAAGCAGCCGTTCACGCATCTGTTCAAAGCTGCCGCACGCCTCGATCTATCGCGCCTCAAGACCGACGAGTTGAGAGACGCCGCCGCCGAGGCCGATTCGGTTCTCGCCGACTTTTACGCGCACCATCGCCTGCGCTTCCTCGTCTCATGCCTGTGCTACGTCGTGGCCTGGAGCATGGGACCGGTCGAAATTTATATTCTATTGCGCCTGATTGGCCATCCAGGATCGATGCAAATCGCGATGCTGGTCGAAGCCGCGGGCCTGCTGGTCGAGCGCGCCTTCTTCCTGATCCCTGGAAAACTGGTCTCGCAAGAAGGTGGCAAGGCGTTTATTCTCTCGATGCTTGGATATCCGGCGGGCGTGGGATTCGTGGTAGGCTTCCTGCGCCGGATAAAAGAGCTGGTGTGGGTGGCATTCGGTCTACTCGCGCTAATGATTCACCGAATAATCACCGAGCGATCGGCGGGCGCATCTAAAACTCCGGCCCCCGTCATCAAAGGGCAGGTCGTGAAAATTAAGAGGGCACAAGGAGAGCATTCGCTATGAAACATCTAACCGCGCTGGTGGCCGGCGCCGCGATCGCACTGAGCGCGATGACCGCCACGGCCGGAGTCGTGATCGAGCAGGATCAGACCTCCAATCGCGGCTCAAAGGACATCACTCAGCACCAAACGATCATGGTTCAGGGCAACAAGGAGCGCCTCGAGACGCCCAGCCATATCGTCATCACCGATCTCGACAAAGGCAAGCTTTACATTCTCCAGCCCGCCGCCAAGAGTTACCTGCAGATGGATTTTCCACCCAAGGGCCCGATGGCCCAGATGATGGCGAATAAATCTCAGAACGCGATGAATTTCACCAAGATGGGCTCGACGCGCTCGGTCGCCGGCTTCAAGTGCGCCGACTACAAGGGCGAGGGCAAGGTCATGAGCGGCGACTACACCATCACCGAATGCTTCTCGACCAGCGCCCCGGGGGCCAGGGATTTCAGCGCATTTCAGGATGCGATGAAGGAAAAGTTCAAGGGCACCCCGATGGCCGGGATGGAAGGCAATATCCCTGGCGGTATTCCGCTGGCTTCGGACTCGACCATGAAGATGAACAAGATCTCGATTCCGGGATTGCCTCCGGAACAGGCCAAGAAAATTGAAGAAGCGATGGCGAAGCGTCCACCGGTTGTCACCAAGACGACGGTGACCAAGGTCACTTCGCAGAAGCTCGCGGAATCTACATTCGAGGTTCCCTCCGACTACAAGGAGCGGCAGATGCCTGGGCGCACCGGGACGGGTCCGGGCATGGGCATGATGATGAAGCCGGGCGCGTCGGGTGCGGCGGCGGGCGCACCGATTACGCCGGCTGCGTCAGCGGCGGCATCGCCGGCAGCGCACTGAGCGCGTCGAACACTGAACTGCACAAACAAAAAGAGCGGGCCCCTTGGGACCCGCTCTTTTTAATTGTCGTATCGCGATCGCGCTCAGGCCGACGCCGAGGCGCCCTGCTGCGGCGCATTGAGGGCCGCACACGCATCCCACAGCCATTTCGCCGTTGACAATTCGTCTTCAGCAAAGAGCCGCAGCGCTTCCTTGGTGCCGAGGTCTTCCTGGATCGAATCGGCGAATTCGCAGATCGGCTTGATCGCGTCTTCAGGGCGGCCAACGCGCTGCGTGAAGCCGAGCAGCTTTTCGTTATCGGGAATCGACGGATCGGCGAGGTAAGCAGTGAACTTCATGCCTTCTTCGGTAACCGTCGCGCGCGCCTCGCCACCGAGCTCCATCAGGCGCTGCCCGAAAATGCGCGAATGGTACGCCTCGCGCTCGGCAACCATGCGGATTCCAGAAAGGATGCAGTCCGTCTTGCAGACTTGGGACCAGCGCGCGAAAGCCTCGCCGCCATTGGCCTCACCAGCGCGGACCTTGTCGAGGAAGCTCACGATCGCGTCGCGCTCCGAGCGATAGGTGCGGCCAAACGCGCGGAATCCCGCGCCGTTGCCGTTTCCGTTCGAGGCGTGGCCGTTTTCCATCGCGTGCATCTCGTGCTCGAATGCCGCTTCGCTGATGATTCCGCTGCGGTATGCGCGCAGCAGCTGCTTGAATTCGAAGTCGCGGTTCATCGCAATCCCTCCGGGAATTTTGACCGATCGTTTAGTTATTTGCAGGCTGTCAGAATGCCAACGATAGAGCGATTCTGACGCTACTGTCAATTGAGATCTTTCGTCGCGTTTTCGCTGGCGTCGCGACTTTCATTCGCGGATCATGAGCCGCGTCGAGGTGAGCGATGAGCGAAGTAAAACATCGGTACGTTCAGACCAACGGCATCCGGATGCACGTCGCCGAAGCCGGCGAAGGCTTCCCGGTGGTGATGTGCCACGGCTTTCCGGAGCTGTGGTACTCGTGGCGGCATCAGATGAAGGCACTGTCAGAGGCCGGCTTCCGCGCCATCGCGCCAGATCAACGCGGCTACGGCGAGACCGATTGCCCGCAGGCGATCGAGTCGTACTCGATGAAGAATCTCGTTGCCGACCTGGTCGGGATGCTCGATGCGCTCGAAATCAAGAAGGCCGTCATCATCGGGCACGATTGGGGCGGCGCCGTCGCATGGGCCGCACCAATGATGGTGCCGGAGCGATGGGAACGCGTTGTCGGCGTGAACACTCCGTTCCTGCCGCGCGCTCCGATGCGCCCGACGGATGCGATGCGCGCGATGGCAGGCGACAACTTTCACTACATCCTGTATTTCCAGACGCCCGGCGTCGCCGAGGCCGAGCTCGAACGCGACGTAGAGCGCTCGCTGCGCGGCTTCTACCAGGATCCCGCGAACATCGATCCGGAGGAGATGCGCAAGGCGCCTCCGGGCGTGTTCGGTCCCAAGGGCGGTGGATTGCTCGAGCGATTTACCGATCGTCCGCACGGCAAGTTCCTGACCGCCGAGGATTTCCAGGTCTTCGCGCGCGCCTTCAAGAAGACCGGCTTCCGCGGCGGCCTCAACTGGTATCGCAACATCGATCGCAGTTGGGAGGAGAGCGCGTCGATCGAGCAGCGCGTCAATCAACCTGCCCTCATGATCACGGCGGAGCTCGACATCGTGCTGCGCCCCGAGATGGCCGAAGGCATGACGCAGTGGGTGCCGAACCTGCGCAAAACGGTGCTCGTCAAAGGCTCAGGCCACTGGACGCAGCAGGAAAAACCAGCCGAGGTGAACGCGGCGATCCTCGACTTCCTGTCGGATATGAAGAAGTAGAACTGCGCCGCGACTATTTGAACTCGAGCCCGCGCGCATAGCGGCTGAGCTCGATACCACTGCCGACTTGCAGCAGCATCGACTGCATATCGGGCTTCGCGCGCACGTGCCTGCGGTACTCTTCGGCGTCTTTGCGCGAGAACTCCGGGAACAGCATGTTGTCGGCGACCACGATCGCGCCGGACGCAAGCTTCGAATAGAAGAGGTCGAAGCACGGGATATAGAGATCCTTCCATAGATCGAGCAGCACGAAGTCGATCGTGCCGGAGAGCGCGGCGATCGATTCGCGAGCGTCGCCAAGTTTGAACTCAACGTGATTCGCGAGACCCGCTTTCGTCAGCGCATTGCGCGCATAGTCCTGTTTGCCAGCATGAACGTCGAGCGTGATCACCTTGCCGCCGGTAGCGCGCGCCGCTTCCGCCAGCCAAACCGTCGAGTATCCGTGAGAAGTTCCGACCTCCAGGATAGTGCGGGCCTTCGCTTCCTTGATGAGGATATTCATCAGCTCGCCGGTCGCGGGTCCGACCGGGAGCAGAAACTCGTCGATATGCTTCGCCATCTCGGCAGGCGGCATCTCGCGCATCCGCTTCATTTCGGTCTCGGCGCGCTGGTCATACTCGCGCAGCACTGCTTCGATCGCGCTATCCATTTTTTGACACTCCTGGATCCCGAAGTGAGGTTTCGATCGGCGGAGGCGCAACGCGCTCGCCGTTCCTAAGAATCAAGTACTGGCGATCAGGCGCGTCGCAAGTCGCGTTCGCTTCCACGATGCGCGCGCCGTCGGGCGCATATTGCAGGATGTACGCCTTGCGCACACTGTTCTTGAGATTCGGCCCAGTGCGATGCGGCGTCAGCGAGGAGAACACAACGATCCCGCCCGCGCGAACAGGAGCCGCGACGGCGTCGGGGCCATCTTCATCGCGACAGACGAAGCCAGCTTCGCTCGCGCGATGCTTCAACGTGCCCTTGCGATGACCACCGTCGATAGTCCACGGGCATCCGTTGTCGAGCGTCGCGTCGGTGAGCGCGAGCCAGCATGTCAGATACGCCTGCGGTTCGACGTAGGTGTAGCCGTTGTCCTGATGCCACGGAAAATGGCGTGGGTACCCGGGCTTCTTGTACACCGCCTGATCCCAGTACAGCCGCGCATCGGGGCCGATCAGATCGTGACAGAGATCGGCGAAGATTTCCGACGCGGCGAACTCGCGCAGCAACTGCGAGCGCTTAACGAGATGGATCGTGAACGTGATGCCGTCGGCCTCGGCGATGAACATCCGCTTGCCCGGCCGGGTTCGCAGAGACTCTTCAGCTTGTTGCTCGAATGGATCGATCTCAGCCGCAACGCGCTCGATCGTCACGCGATCGAACGCATCTTCGAGCAGGAAGAAGCCGCGCTCGTTGAACGATCGCGCCTGCTCAGCGCTGATGCGTCGAAAAGGCCCGCGCACCGGTGTCCACTCGAATCCCTGATTCAGTGGATGCGGTTCCGGTGCATTCTTCATCGATCTACTTGGCGTGGGCGCCGGTTGAGTCCGCGACGATCTCGGCGAGGTCGCGCACCTTCATCTTGTCTTCGAGTGAGCGCGACTTGACTGCGTCTTCCATCATCGTCATGCAGAACGGACATCCGACCGCGAGGCATTCCGGTTTCGCCTCGTTGAGTTGATCGAAGCGCTTCTGGTTAATGCGCGTGCCTTCGTGTTCTTCCTTCCAGAAGCAGCCGCCGCCCGCGCCGCAACAGAATGTTCGATTCTTCGACTGATCGACGTCCTCGACCTCCGTGCCGGGAATCGCGCGCAGCAACGAGCGCGCGCCGTCCCATTTGCGATTGTGCCGCGCCATGTAGCACGGGTCGTGATACGTCACGCGCGCGTTGAGTTCTTCGCGCGGCTTGAGCCGCCCAGCCTGAACCAACTCGTCGATAAATTCGGCTTCATGCAGAACGGTATAGTTGCCACCGAAGTCCGGATATTCGTTTTTCAGATTGTGGAAGCAATGCGGACATTGCGTAACGATGCGCCGCGGCTTGTAGCGGTTGATTGTCTCGACATTCTGTTGTGCGACGGTGGCATATAGATACTCGTTGCCGAGGCGGCGCGCCGGGTCTCCCGTGCACGTCTCCTCGCGGCCGAGGATTCCGAACTTGACGCCCGCCTGTTTCATCAACGCGGAAAATGACTTCGACACTTTCTGATTGCGCTCGTCGTACGAGCCCGCGCATCCGACCCAGTACAGCACGTCGAGATCGCTTGGGTCCTCGACTTCCGCCATCTCGGGAATATCGAGCCCCGCGGCCCACTCGGCGCGCTTTTCCTGCGCGAGGCCCCAGGGATTGCCCTGGTTCTCGATACCCTTGAAGGCGCCCGTGATCTGCTGCGGAAAGCGGCTTTCCATCAGCACGTCGTAGCGGCGCATATCGACGATACGCTGAATGTGCTCGATGCCGACCGGGCAGCCCTCTTCGCACCATCCGCACGACGTGCATCCCCAGACCGCTTCCTCGGTCGCGACCTCGGTGATCATGTCGGGGCCTTCCCACACCGGCGCCTCCGCACCGTCGCCATTCGCGGCGTGCGCCTTGGCCGCGAGCAGGAAGGGCGCCTTCTGCAAAAGATGCTCGCGCTGTTCAATCACGAGGTACTTGGGATTGAGCGTTTTGCCGGTGTTAACCGTGGGACAGTTGATCGTGCATCGCCCGCATTCGAGGCACGCCGACATATCGAGCAGTTGTTTCCATGTGTACTGCTCGACCTGCGACACGCCGAAGGTCTCGGCGTTTTCGAAATCCTTGATCGGCGCGAGCCGCCCGCGCGGCCCGAGATTGCGGAAGAAAAGATTCAGCGGGCCAAAGATCAAATGCCGCAGCTTCGTGAACGGGAAGCAGAACAAGAGGACGTACACAAAAAGCACATGCACGAGCCACAGCCAGCGATGGAATGTCGCGCCCGCGCCCATCGCGCCTTCGATCGAACCGACGACGCGGCCGACGTACGCCCATTCGGTGAACTTCGGATGCGTCGTGTTGATACGCGCGCCCTCCAGCATCAGGCCCGTGACGGCGACCGCGACCATCATCGTCATCGGGAACCAGTAGCCGAGCCGGTTCTCGAAATTGTCTGCGACCTTCTCCGCCGGCGGATCATCGAGCACCGTCGGCTTGCGCACCGAGCGGCGCATCCCTTCCATCAACACGCCGGCGATGAGCAGCAGGAAGAAGGTGTCCATCATCAATTTGAACACCAGGTAAAAGTCGCCGTAGTAAAAATAAAGATCGAAGCCGAGGAGATGAAACAGGTCGCGCACGTCGCTATTGATCGCGACGATCGTCGTGCCAATGAGCAGTCCCACGAACGCGACGTAGAACGCGTAGTGCATCCAGCCCCATGACTCGCGGATGACGTTGCCCTGGCCGAACGCGTCGCGCAGCGCCAGCACGAGGCGATCGATCGGGCGGTCGAAGCGATTTTCCGCGCCGCCGAGGCTCACGAGCCGCCACCATTTCAGCCCCGCGTAGGCAAAACCCGCAATCAATGCCACCAGCAGCGAGTACATCAGGACGATGAAAGGAACCGGGATGTTCCACAGGATCTGGCGGGTAACTTGTTCGTTCATTCAGCGCTCCGGGCAAAAGTGCGCGCGCAACGATCTCAAGCATCGAGGCGAACGCACGGGACCTGTAGGAGGTTAAATCAGACCCGCGAGTAACAATTCAATCCGATGAAAGAGTGAGTTCGGGAACGGGGCGGAGATGAAAAGGCGGCGAGCTACGAGCCTCGCCGCCTCGTGATCTTCGACTAGCGCGCGGCCGCGCTTGCGAGCTCTTCGATCGCGACGCGCTTGTGCGGATTGAAATGCGGCAGCACGTACTTCGCCATCAGTCGCAGCGAGTTCATGATCTTCTGATGCGGGATGCGCCCTGCCTGCTTGAAGCAGATCACCTGGGTCACGCCGGCTTTCTCGAAGCCTTCGAGCTTGCGGATCACTTCGTCGGGATTGCCAACCACGACCATCGGATGCTGCTTCAGTTGCGCGTCAGGGATGTCCTTGGGATCGACATCGACCGCCATCAGGTTGCGCAGGTACTCGTATGAATAGAGCTGGTTCTTGGTCATGAGCGGCTGGAACAGCTTCGCGACGTTATGCATGAACCATCGCGCGCCTTCCATCCCGACCGCTTCGTCGTCCTTATTCTCCGCGATATGCAGAATCAGCATCGAGCCGAAAGCCTGGTTGGGAAGCTTCGGAACCTGATCGGTGCGATTTTCGAAAGACTTGTTGTAACTCTGGATCGCTGACTGCACGAACTCGAAATTCAGACTGAAGCTGAGCACGCCGAGACCGCGATCGCCTGCCATCTGGTAACTGTCGGGCGCAACACACGCCATCCACATCGGAGGATGCGGCTTCTGGATCGGCTTTGGCACGACGCGGCGGGGCGGGATCTGGATGAGCTTGCCGTTGTATTCGAGGATGTCGTCGGTCCATGCTTTGACGATGACATCGAGCGCTTCGCGGACCTCGGCGCGAGTGCGATCGTAATCCACGCTGAAGCCATCGAGCTCCTGGGCGGTCGTCGAGCGGCCCGTGCCGAGATCGACGCGGCCGTTGCTCATGATGTCGAGCACGGCAGCCTGCTCCGCCACCTTGATTGGATTATTGAACTTGAATGGCAGCAGCCGCACGCCGTGTGCGATACGGATGTTGCGCGTGCGCTGCGTCACCGCGCCGTAGAACACCTCGGGCGCGGGGCTGTGCGAGTATTCCTCGAGGAAGTGATGCTCGACTTCCCAGACGTAGTCGATACCAATCCGGTCCGCGAGTTCGATCTGCGCCAGCGCCTCCCAATATACGTTGTATTCGCTGAGCGCATGCCACGGCCGCGGAGTTTCCATCTCGTACAGCAGTCCGAATTTCATGGGGCTCTCCTTTCCCTCGCTTATCGCCGCGCTTGGCGCGTGCAGTCCAAGGTCGAAAGATTCAATTATCGAACGATTGACAGATCGCATTATCGAGGCAGGCTGTCCACCCTGAGCGCGACTAAGTGGGAGGCTCGATCTGGCTCGGCAGTGTGCGCGTCGCAGCCATCATCTCGAGCAGAGCACTTTCGAGGCGGAGACGCTCGAATTGATATTGAATCGGAGTCGGGCGGTGAGCGAGGTTGGCGGTCTCGAGCGGGTCTCTTATGAGGTCGTACATCTCGTACTCGGTCGGATAAGCTCCGGCCGGGTCGAAGTACATCGCGAACTTCCAGTTCGCTTCGCGAATACATCGAATATGCGCCGCACCTTGTACCGGCAGCGGTAAAAACAACCCGTCGTCGTATGTAAACAGGATGCGCTCCTGGATCGAGCCCCGTGGATTGTCGAACAGCGGCGCGAGGCTCTGGCCCTGCAGATGCAGCTCGGGCTCCGGCTTGATTCCCGCGACCGCCATCAGAGTGGGCAACACGTCGATCAGCCCGCCCAGCGCATCGGTTTCAAGCGGTCGCGGAAACAGGAGCGGATTCGAAAAGATCATTGGAATATGGATCATCTCTTCGTATGCGGCGTAATCCTTCTGCCGCAGTCCGCCGTGCGCAAGGCCCAGTTCGCCGTGATCCGCGACTCTCACGATCAAGGTTTTCTCGGTCAGCCCCTTGGCGTCGAGCAGATCGAGGATCTGCATCAGTTCAGCGTCGGCCAGGATATTGAGATAGGCATAGAAGCGCGAGTACAGAACCGGCTCGGCCCCCATCGCGAAGGGCCACACGTTGTTTAGCGATTCGACGAATGAGGCCTGCACCGCGGGCTTGGTCGAAAGATCCTCGCCGTAGGTCGGCGGCAGCTCGATTGGCAGCGAGCTGAATGCCGAAACATCGTAGCCGGAAGCAACGACGTCTTTGGGATAGACGAAAACATCGTGCGGATTCACGAGCGACACGATCAGGCAAAACGGAGCATCGGAATCATACGTCGAGAGAAACTGCAGGACGTTGGTCGCCGTCCCGGCACTCGTGCCCGAAACATAACGAGCGTCGTTGCCGCCAAGTCCGCCGCCGAGGCTTGCCGCCTGCGTCAACGAGGTGCCCGCGTCGGGCGAGTTCCATCCCGAAAACCCGTACGTCGCCTGCATCGCCTGGTCGCTCGCGATTATGTCGCTAACATCCTGTGAACTGTCAGCCGCGAAAGGGAGGACGAAAGAGGCCGTCAGATGCCACTTGCCCTTGTACACGACGTTGTATCCCGCCGCCGCGAAGATCGTGGCGAGATTCGGCAGCGCAGGATTCAGAGTGGCCGGCGTAAGCGTCGCGCGATTCACGGGCGCATACGTACTCGTAAGAAACGTGCTGCGGCTCGGCGAGCACTGGCATGCGTTGGCAAATGCCGAGTTGAAATTGATCCCATGCGCGCGCAAGCGGCCGAGCGAGGGCAGATTGGCGTCGGCCCATCCCGCCGGCCAATCGCGAACCGCGCGCTGCTCATCGGTCATGAGAATCAGGATGTTCGGCCGCTCGAGCATCGGCGCGGTTCGCGAGATCAGCTCTCTGATGTCGCCAAACCCCGCACTGGGCAGCATCGCGCCCAACCCGCCAAGCCCCGCAAGCCGAAGAAACTCCCGCCGATTCATGACGCCACCTCGACGAGAAATCTTTACTCGAAGTAGATGTCAGGCACCACGTTGTTTTTTTAAGGCTCGAACAATCCAGCACCAAAACCTTGTGCCTGGCTGCATTCTCCAATGAATCGTCGACTGATCTGCCGCCAGACACTTTAGTTAATCGCATGACCGTCAGCAGCCTGCCGCCGCCATCGCGACAAACGCGCGCCAGGCAACTCTTTCGGAAACTATTCAAGCTTCGACTCGCTACCTTGCTGCTGGCCGCGGTCTATGCCGGATGTGGCACCGTTCAACCTCGTTTCCCCGCCGCGCCACTCAATCCACTCGGGAAAGTGCCGCCCAAGTCCACTGTCGGGATCGCGCGGGTCGAGGATTCACGGACGAATGAGCTGTGCGGTGCCGGACAGCACTTCCGGTGGATTGATTGCCGCCGCCGCGGACAAAGCGATCAAGGCATCGTTCAATGACCCGAACTTCCTGCAAGCGCTGAAATGAGTGCCCTTGGGCCAAGCGTTATCTCCGCATTGTGCGCGATATCCGTGTTGATGCCGGGATGCGGAACGATGGTGCGAGGCACCAGGCAAACGGTCACGATTTCCAGCGAACCTTCGGGCGCGAACGTGACGGTGGACGGCAACGACGCTGGAACGACACCCACATCAATCAAGCTGGCGCGGCGCGAAGCTCACGTAATCTCAATCAAAAAGGGCTGGTTACCTGCCTTACCAGACGAGGACAACGACTACATCATCCAACGGGGTTTGGACTTTCGCGGAACTTGCACCGATGGTGATTTTCCCGCCGTGGATTTTCTTTGCATTTTTCGATCGAGGGTCTGAATCGATCGTGCCTTCCGAGGTCTCCGCCAAGCTGATTGCAGGGAACATCGGCGCTTCACCGTCAGCACCTGCATCGCCATCCTCAACTCAAACGTCTTCGATCGCTGCAACCCCGACTGCGACTCCCACGACGATACCGTCCGGTTCTCCAACTCCGACTGAGTCTGCGACCCCTCGCGCGATGCCTTAGCTCAAACCGCTGCCGAAGCGGAGCCTTCGCCTGTATCAGGTTCGTCGTAATTTGAAGCATCGTTCCGCGCCTCGTGCTCCGCTTGGGCTCTTGCGATTAGCGAGAGGCGCGTCAGCAGCAGGAGCGCGCACAGGAGCGCGAAGCCGGCGCATGCGACCACCGCGACACGGGGGCTCAAATGCTCGCCGATCAAGCCGACGCCCAGGCTGCCGAGCGGGGCTGTGCCAATGAACGAGAGCGTGTAGATGCTCATCACGCGGCCGCGCAGCTCGTCCGACACGAAGAGCTGGAGCATGGTGTTGGTCGTCACCATGTGATTCATCAGTCCCGCGCCGATGAACATCTGCGCGAGCAGCGACAGCCACATCCAGTACGAGATGCCGAACGCCGCGATCGACGCGGCCATGCAGAAGAGCCCGAACACCAGATTTTGCCGCAGCATGCGCGGCTCGTTCGATCGCGAGTTCATCACGATCGCGCTCAGCACTGCGCCGAGTCCCTGCGCCGCCATCAAAAACCCGTAGCCGCGGGCGCCGCTGTGCAGCAGGTCGCGCGCGAAAAGCGGAATCAGCACCGTGTACTGAACGGCGAAGCCGCAGTTGATCGCGACCAGCACCAGCAGCCAGAACGTCGGCCGATGACGCCATACGTAGGCGAGGCCGAGCCGCACCTGCCGCATCATCTCGGCACCGAATTGGCGGCGCTCACGGCGCGGGATGTCCATCTGGAACAGGCTCCAGATAACAGCCAGGAACGAGAGTCCGTTCAGAAAGAAACATCCTGTCACGCCGATTACCGCGATCAGCAGTCCGGCGACGGCAGGGCCGACCATGCGCGCGCCGTTGAAGATCATCGAGTTCATCGCGATCGCGTTGGGCAGGTCCTCGCGCCCGACCATCTCGACCACGAAAGCCTGCCGCCCCGGCATATCGAAGGAACTTACAAGGCCATTGAGCGCGGCCAGGATGATGACGTACTCGACGCGCACGACGCCCATGAAGGTGAGCGCAGCGAGCGCGAATGCACTCAGCATCAAAAGTGTCTGCGCCGCGATTATAAGCCGGCGGCGATCGACATGATCAACGACCACGCCGGCGAACAGCGCCACCAGCACGATCGGCAGGTAGCTCGCGAACGAGACCACGCCGAGCATCAGCGATGAATTGGTAAGCTTGAGGACCAGCCAGGCCTGCGCGACCGACTGCATCCAGGTGCCGATCAGCGAGACTAGCTGGCCGCCAAAGAACAGCCGGAAATTGCGATGCCGCATGGCGCGGAACGCCGCCAGTCGGCCCGTCCACGCGTCAGCTTCGAGTAAATCCGCAGCCTCGTCATCCGCCTCCGCGGCCTCAATCTCCGGTACCGTGTCGATGGCTCACTCTCCAATCCGGGGGACAGTGCAAGTCTGTCAGAGCCGGCCGGACCGGTCGAGTCTTGATGCGCATGCGGGGCTTTGTCACGGTCATCAGATGCGGCTGAGGCGGCTCGAGTTGCGATATGCGTCGGGAGATGGCGCGCGCAAAACCATAAGCGCGTCTCTGGATGCGTTCGATTCGGAGTTTGCGTCGATCCTCGAAGGGGTCGAGCTCGCCGCTCGATTCACCAATCACAACGGCCGGCCGGTGATTCGCTCGGCGATTCGCAATTGTCGCGACGAGCCCATCACGCTCGACGCGCTGCTCTTTGAAGTTGAAACTGGGCTACCGGCAGATCGCCCTGCCCGCTTCTTCAAGCACGGCTATCAATCATGGAGCGCGTCCGGCGCCGTCGACGTCGGCATGCGCGAGCATCACCGCGATCACGCATCGTCGATCACGAGGCTCGCGCATCAGAGCGAGGCGACGCGTCCCGCCGTTGCACCCGAAGCGGCCACTTCGGAGTTGTTCACGATCATCACAAGCGTAGCGGCAGACGACAGCGTGCTGGTTGGGTTCATCGAGGGGGCGAGCGAGCTGACGACTGTCACCGTGACACGCC
Source organism: Candidatus Binataceae bacterium (assembly GCA_035508495.1). Lineage (NCBI taxonomy): Bacteria > Candidatus Binatota > Binatia (SeqCode) > Binatales (SeqCode) > Binataceae (SeqCode) > Binataceae bacterium (SeqCode). The sequence goes on along the minus strand of DATJMX010000032.1, from coordinate 7,251 downwards.
CCGATCTCGCGATCGCGCGCGCATTGCTCGATGGAATCACGCTCGCGCCCGGCGACGAGCGCGAAATTGCACCGCTCACGATTGAATCGTATCGCTCACAGGGCGACCTCGCGGCCAACTGGGCTGAGCTGTTCGGTGACTTCATGAAAGCGCGCACAAGCGCTTCCTATCAGCGCGGATGGTGCTCCTGGTACCACTACTTTCACGACATCAGCGAAGAGGCGATGCTCGCGAATATCCGCACGCTCGCCGCGATGCGCGATCGGATTCCGATCGAGGTCATTCAGCTCGACGATGGATTTCAATCGGCGCTCGGCGACTGGGACACGACCAACGCGAAATTTCCGAGCGGCCTGAAACGGATCGCGGATGAGATCCGCGGCGCGGGATTCGCCGCCGGCGTATGGACCGCGCCGTTTCTGTGCGCGCGCGATTCGCGGATCATGCAGGAGCATCCGGAGTGGCTGCTAATGCACGCAAATCGCGAACCGCTTCGCGCCGGATATAACAAAAAGTGGACAACCGACCCGGAGGGGTTCGCGTACGCGCTCGATCCAAGCAATCCGGAGTTCCGCGAGCATCTGACGCGCCTCTTCACGCGCCTTACTCGCGCGTTCGGCTTCACCTATCTAAAACTCGACTTTCTTTTCGCGGGCGCCGCCGAGGGCAAGCGCCTGGACACGAACATGACGCGCGCCACAATGCTGCGGCTCGGCCTCGACGCGATCCGCGCGGGCGCGGGCGAGGAAGCGTTCATCCTGGGATGCGGATGCCCGCTCGGTCCCGCTGTCGGCGTCGTTGACGGGATGCGCATCGGGCCGGACGTCGCACCCTATTGGGGCTCGTCAGCAGAAGATCCTTCGACGGTGCACGCGCTCGACGCAATCATCGCACGCAGCTTCATGCATCGCCGGCTTTGGCTCAACGACCCCGACTGCCTGATGCTGCGCACACGCGACACGCAGTTGAACGCTGAAGAACGCGGCGCGCTCGCCGCGACGATCGCATCCAGCGGCGGCATGCTGTTGATCTCAGACGACATGGCGCTCATCGACGATGAAGCGGCGGCACTTTATCGCGACGCCGCGCGCATCGGCACGGCGGTCGATGCGCGTGCCGCGCGCGAGACGGTCTATCCGCTTGACTTGATGTCATCAGCGGAGGTGCGGGGAATGGTCCAGGCCGAATTCCGCGGCACGCTTGAATCCGACGATACGATCGTGACGCTGCTGAACCGCGGCGACGATCCCGCACAGGTGAAGCTCAGCGAATTGGATCTGGGAACCGGCCGCGCATCGTTAGTGAGCCTCTCCGGCACCGAAACGCCTTTGGCAGAGGTCTTTTCCATGCCCCCACACTCAGCGCGCCTCGTCAGACTCCGCCGTTAAGCTTCTCTCTATCTCTGAGAAAAATTCAGTGGGGCGCGGAATCGCGACGGCCTCTCCCGATGGGCGGCTGCAGCCTTGCTGCAGCCGCGAGAGAGGCTATTCACGCTGCGGCGATCTCGATGACACTCGCGCCCGGGCCGACGTGCAGCACAGCGCGCGATTGCTCAGCGGAGGCGCCGCGCTTTTCGTAGTAGCCACGATCGAGCTCGGCGATCACGCGTGGAGCGTCGTCAGTACGGCAGAGTGCGACGATCGAGCCGCCGAAGCCGGCTCCCGTCAGGCGCGCGCCGAGCGCGCCGCCGCGCCGCGCGCATTCTACGAGCGCGTCGAGCGCGGGCGTGCTGCACTCATAGTCGTCAGCAAGGCTCGCGTGCGAGGCATTCATCAGCGCGCCCATCTCGTCGAGGCGGCCAGTTTGGAGCGCCACGACCGCGCGCATCACTCGCGACGTTTCGCCGAGCACGTGACGCGCCCGGGCGAGAATTTTCAGAGGCCGCATCGGATCAAGAGCGATGCGGGCGGGACCTTCGCCGAGCAGTTGGTTCGAAAGCGTGTCGCGCGAGGAACCGAGGATTCGCGCTGCATCGGTGAGATCGGCGCCGAGCTCCGCACGTGCGGTGTCACTCAAAACGCGGACCAGCTCGCTGAAGTCGAATGACTTGACGCTCTTCACGACGTCGCCAAGAACGCAAACGCCTTCAAGCCCGAGCGCCTGGCCGAGGATTCGCGCCGCGAGAGCGCACTCTACTACGCGGCGATTGTACTCCGCTCGCACCGTGCCAGACTTGTCTGCAGCCTCGAGGCTGTCTGCAACGACGAGCGCCGCGTCGGACGGCATTTTCACCGGATGCACTGCAAGCGGATCGAACTCGATGAACAGTGCGTGGTCACGCTCGCCGAGCAACGACGCCGCCTGATCCATACCGCCCGCGCGCGTACCGACGTACCATTCGCTGCGCGCCACCATCGCGGCCGTTTCGAGCGGCTCGAGCCGGAGGCCGTTCATCGCCATGAACGCGAGAGCGGTGGCAACCGTCAGCGCCGCCGACGACGAAAGCCCGGCGGCGGCGGGTACGCGGCCATCAACAAACAGTGTACCTCCGCGAAACTGCGTGACACCGCGCGCCGTGAAGTGATCGATGACGCCCTGCACAGCGGCTTTGACGTAGTTGCCCCAATCTCCCGCGGGATACGACGGAATCTGCCGCTCTACGCGAAAGCTGCGCGCGGGCCATGCCGCATCGACATTTCGCAGGATGATCTCGCCGCTCGTATTTGCGGCGGCCGCGATGATCGTCGAGCGGTCGATCGCAACCGGCAACACGGGGAGGCCGCTATAATCCGTATGCTCGCCGATCAGGTTCACCCGCCCGGGAGCGCGCGCCGCGAAGATAGTCGCATCCGCCCCGGCGATCGCTCGCACTTCGCGCGCGAGATGGCCGGCGCGTTCGAGCTCGGGGGCGTCCCAGGAATCGCGTGCGCTCACGATGTTTTCCGTCTCGGCTTAAACAGCGCGCGTGCGGCTTCGAGATCCTTCGGCGTGCCGACATCGCTCCAGAAACCGCGCATATCGACAGCACGCACCGTGAGCCCGTCGTCGATCATTTTCGAAATCGCAGCTGGCAGTTCGTATTCGCCACGCGGCGAAAGCTCAAGGCGCTTCAGGTAGTCGAACAAGCTCTGGCCCGCGGCGAAGAGTCCCGCGTTGTTCCACTCGGTCTTGGCTGTGCCCTCGGCGGGTTTTTCGTCGAGGCGCTCCACGCGCATTTCGGCGTCGATATAAACCGCCGCGCCGCGAAACGGATCTTTCACGCGATTCACCGCGAGCAGGAAATCGTACTCGTCGTGGCGCGCATGCTCGACGAAGCGCGGATAGTTGGCGCGATCCATCAGGATATCGCCCCAGCCGAAAACGAAGCGCTCCGCGCCGCTGAGGAACGCCTCGGCCGCGAGCATAGCGCCGCCGGTGCCATTCAGCGCGGCCTGTCGAATCGGTGTGATCGTCAGATGCGGCATCCGCGCGGCGTACTCGGCGCACCATTCTTCGATCTGCTCTGCAAGGTAGCCGACGACAATCGCGAACTCGGAAATTCCGGAATGCACGAGCACATCCACGACGTGCTCGATGAGCGGAGCGCCAGCGATCGCGAGCATTGGCTTGGGCGTCTTCGCCGTGATTTCGCCAAGCCGTTTGCCGCGACCCGCCGCCAGCAGCACTGCCTTGCGAATTTCACTCACGCTCCGCAGGATAGCATCGCCAATGTCCTATGGAACGGCTCCGATTGCGCACAAAAAGTGATTCACTGGCCGATAGCGGACGCGCTAGAATTGCCCTACATTGAGTTGCGCCGCGGCTCCTTCTTTGCGGCAAGGTCGAAACGATGTTCGGTGAAATAAATCCTCGCAAGAAAGCGCGCGCACCCTTCATCTCCGTCGAGGAGGCGCTCGAAGAAACGCGCCGCGGCCACATGATCATCCTGATGGATGACGAGCAGCGCGAGAACGAAGGCGATCTTTCGATGGCGGCGGAGAAGGTCACGCCCGAAGCGATCAACTTCATGGCGAAGTTCGCCCGCGGGCTCATCTGCCTGCCGATGAGCGGCGACCGCATCGACCGCCTCGGCCTCAGCATGATGGTCGGCGACAACCAGGCCCCGCTCGGCACCGCGTTCACGACGGCGATCACCGCGCGGCGATGCCGCGGCTCGGGCATCTCGGCGCAGGACCGCGCGATGACGATTCTCCAGGCGGTGCGCGAGGACGCGAGCGGCTCGGAGTTCATTACGCCCGGCTACGTGTATCCCTTGCGCGCGCGCGACGGCGGCGTGCTGGTTCGCACGGGGCAGACCGAAGGTGCGGTCGATCTCGCGCGCCTTGCCGGACTCAAGCCCGCGGGCGTTATCTGCGAGATTCTGAAGGACGACGGCACGATGGCGCGGCGCGACGACCTGGTCGAGTTCGCGCGCAAGCACAATCTCAAGGTCGTGACCGTCGCGGACATTATTGAATATCGCCTGCGCACCGAGACGATGGTGCAGAAGATCGCCGAAGCGAAGCTGCCGACCGCATACGGCGAGTTCAAGGCGATCGTTTTCCGCAACCTGGTCGATTACACCGAGCATCTCGTGCTCGTGATGGGCAAGCCGGAACCGGGGACACCGATCCTGGTGCGCGCGCATCGCGAGTACTTGCCCGGCGACGTATTCGGCTATGCGGGCCGCAACACGCGCAGTCTGCTGCGCGCGGCGATGGAGCAGATCGCGGCGGCGGGTAGCGGCGTGCTGCTCTATGTGAAACGCGAGTCCAACGCGATCGCCTCCGAGCTCGCGCCGGAGCGGACCGTGCGCCGCGCGACGACCCGTTTCAGCCAACCCGAAGCGGATTTTCGCGACTACGGAATCGGCGCGCAGATCCTGCGCGAAGTCGGGGTGCGCAAGATGACCCTGATGTCCGACGTGGCGCCCCGGCTAGCGAACCTGCCCGGCTATGGACTCGAAATCGTGGGATCAGTTCCGCTCAGCGGCGGCGCATCGCCAACCCCGGCCTCGGGCCGTTGACCGCGGCGCAAATCGCGATGCCTTGAAACCAGCGACGCGTCGAAATTGTTGTCATTGGATATGAAGATCCGCTATCGCCGGCTTATTGAAGTCTCGCTCAACGCAATTGCCGCGATTCTGATCGCGACTCTCGCGAGCACCACTGCTCTCGCGCAGTCACCAAAGCCGAATGAGCTCGTAAAAATCGTCGACGCGAAGATCGAGCCGGGGCTCAAGGCGGGCGGCGCGAGTTCGCTCAAGGTCGATGCCCAGGTGATCGACGGATGGCACATCAATTCGTCGAAGCCCTTCAGCGACGACTACATTCCAACCAAGATGGACGTCAACGCGCCGGTGAGTATAACGGTCGGTGCGGTCAACTATCCTCCCGCGCAGACCCTGACGCTCGAGTTCGCACCCGATGACAAGCTGTCGGTGTACAGCGGCAAGATCGCGTTTGACGCGCCGCTTAAGATCGACGGCGACTTCGCGCCAAAGCCGGGCGACAAGGTCGTCGTCACGATCGACTACCAGGGATGCAACAACACGCAGTGCCTCAGGCCGGCGTCGGTCACGAAGACGATCGATATCAGTCCCGCGCCGGCGGCTGGCGGCATGACCTCCGCGGCGGGCGGCTCGGGCGCGATGTTTGGCGGCGGCCGCAGCGACTCCGAACCCGGCAGTATCGAACGAATCTTCATAAGTCACGGCTGGATCGTCGGCTTCCTCGCCGTGCTGCTGGGCGGGCTCGCGCTCAACCTCACGCCGTGTGTTTATCCGCTAATCGGCGTCACGATCGCGTACTTCGGCAACCAGGGCGGCGGCCCGCGCCGTGTGCTGATTCTCGCGATCACCTACGTGCTGGGAATCGCGCTGATGTTCTCGACGGTCGGCGTCGCGGTCGCGATGTCGGGCGGGCTCTTCGGCGCGGCGCTCCAGAATCCGTGGGTACTGTCGGGAATTGCCGCGATGCTGGTGATGCTCGCGGGATCGAGCTTCGGCTTTTTCACGATTCAGCCGCCACAGTGGCTGATGCAGCGCGCGGGCACTGCCCGGCCGGGATACGCGGGCGCGCTTCTGATGGGCCTCGGGATGGGCGTGATCGCTGCGCCTTGCATTGGGCCGATCGTGCTCGGACTGCTGCTGATGGTCGAGCGGAGCGCCGACCCGCTGTTCGGCTTCGCGCTGTTCTTCACGCTCGCGGTCGGGCTCGGGTTGCCGTACATCGCGCTGGCGATGGCAGCCGGGAGTATCCGGCGACTGCCGCGCTCGGGAGAGTGGCTGGCGTGGATTGAGCAGCTCTTCGGCTTCATCTTGCTTGGGCTCGCGCTGTATTTCCTCGATCCGATTTCGCCGAATCACCTGATGACGCGGATTCTTCCGTTCTATGCCGCCGGCGTCGGAATCTATCTCGGATTCATCACACGCCACGGGCGCAACTGGCAGCCGTTCCTCGTGCTGCGTTCCACGCTGGGAATCGCATCAGCGGCGGCGCTGGTATGGTTACTGATTCCGCGCGCCGCGCCACCCGCGCTCAAGTTCGAGCCCTACGATGCGCAAGTCCTGGCGACGGCGGCTGTGCAGAAGAAGCCGGTGCTGATCGATTTCAGCGCCGATTGGTGCATTCCGTGCCGGGAGATGGAGCACTCGACGTTCGTCGATCCCGGCGTCGTGAGCGAGGCGTCGCGCTTCATCAAACTCCGTGCGAATCTCACGGCGCAGGACAAGATCAACGACGACCTGACCCATCAGTACGATATCCAGGGTGTGCCGACCACGCTCCTGATCGACTCCAGCGGCAAGGTCAGCAATCGCAAAGTCGGTTACATCGGCCCCAAGGAATTCCTCGCAGACCTCCGCCACGTCGATTAGCGCACCGCGTCATCTGGAAGCGAATTACGCAGTTCGAATCTTAATATCGGTTATTGCCGATGCTCGGCGTGCGAACTTCCGATCGAAGGTGACAAACTGAGCAGCGCCGCGCGACGACGCCAGGTGCAACGCGTCGGCAAAAGCGATACCGCGTCGCGCCCATTGGATCGCATCCGTCACCGCTTCGGCGTCCTCACAAGTTACGTTCGGCAGCGACACCATTCGCTCGAAAGCGTGAAGGATTTGCATTGCACTAAAGTTGTACGAACGACCAAGCACCCACCGGCTTCAAGGATCACGGTCTTCGGCACGAAGATGCGCTCTCGTTCGAAAAGTTCGCGGGCGCGAACTGTCAGGATCGGATCGTCTTCGGTCAACAACCGGATGACAAGATTAGCATCGACCGCGAGCACGACGCGCCTTCACCTCAGCGGAGATGGCCGCGTCCATCTCCT